>NZ_ABHH01000069.1:0-1062 GCF_000171855.1 Carnobacterium sp. AT7
ATGCTAATGAAGATAAAAAAACAAAATGTATGCACGTGCATTTTCGTGGACACCATGAATTACAACTAAATATATCCGCTCGTAGCTTTAACGAACAAGTCGATCGTTCAGCTATTCTTTTCGTTTATCAGCAATTTATTATTGATGAATTGGTTGGCCTTGGACACTATGTACTAGAACCTTCCGTTATGACTGAACTAAATATCGTTCAACAACATCTAAAAAAATTTACTTTTACTATGGTCCTACACCCATTAGAAAAAATTCTATCTTACATTTCACATTATCGCGTGCAAGAAACGCTTGAAAAGGTCCTTGGAGAAGCGAATCCCTATATCGGAGAAATCAGAGATAACTTCAATTCAAACTTTAAAAAATGATTCTTGCCCTTTCAAATGGTTGGATAACAAAAAAGATTAAGCTAGTTGATTTAGCTTAATCTTTTTTGTTGGCTTCTTTTATTGGATGAAATCTTTAATCTTTCAAAATAAGTAGGAAATGATTTAACTTTTCAGCAACTCTTTTTTTCCATTGGTAAACCGTTTTACGACTTACCCCTTGTTTTGTAGCAATTTCCGTAACCGATAACTGCTTAACAACCGCATCTAATAAATAAGCTTGTTCATTTTTAGTTAAAAGAGGCAACATTTCTTTTAGTAAATCCATGTCTTGATAAGATTGTTCAAATGACAACTGCGTATCAGGCTGCTCCATTGCCACCTCATCTGGCCAGGGCATTTCATAGTTCCATTTGCGCTGCTGTTTTCGTAATAAATCAAGCATATGCCACCGAACTTTTTTATAGGCGTAACCCGTAAATTGATAGAGAAAGGCCTCTTGCTCCAAATCTTCAGGAAATGTTTCGTAAGCTTCTACCAACTTTAACAATCCTTGTTGCACAAAATCATCGTAATCTGGATGTGATCGGTATACACCCAATTTTTTCAATGCTCCATGGACGATTCCTGCATGCTGATCAAAAAATGCTCGTTCTTTTTCTTCGCTCAATAATCTTATCATCTGTTTTCAGATCCTTCGTTTTGTTGTTACAAGGCCTTGTAC
>NZ_ABHH01000068.1:0-1189 GCF_000171855.1 Carnobacterium sp. AT7
AAAACAGCAAAATAATTTGGATTTGTCAAAACCGTTCGATAATTGTCTGCTCCAACAAATTTTGGATTAGGCGTGATTCCATTCCAATCGGTCAAACTGTACTGGAACATTTTTATTAACGGATAATAAGAAAACAACAGCAGTAAAGCAACTGGAATGATAGTAAATAAGAAAATGAGCAACTTTTTTTCTGTATTTTGATTTAACTTTATTTTATGCACAGGATACCCCTCCATTAATAAATCGAGCGTCCCAACGAAACCGGGACGCTCCTTTCACTCAATTAATTGTTGCCAACTGTTTTGATTGCATCAGCCCAACGTGTATTAAATTCTTTCATAATATCTTCAAATGATTCATCTGAATTTCCTATACCAGCATCAATAATGCGTTGTTTTTCTAAATCAGTAGAGCCTACGCCTAATTCAGACATATTATTAACATCTGGAAATAGTGATTCTTTTCCTTCAGGTGCTGGGTTTTCTTCTAATAAGATAACACCTGCATCTTGGCTAGCTTGTAACGCTGATGGATAATCTCCACCTATTACAGCTGGCAATCCACCATTATCTACCGCATAATCAGATTCATTCACTAACCAGTCTAATAACGTACGTGCAGCTTCTTTATGTTCACTGTTCACATTAATAGCTAAGTTATAGTCTCCACCAATACCCATATATTGTTTACCATCTTCAGCTGTGGTTGGGAAAGTTTGGAATGTGATATTTTCTGAATTTTCTGGAACGATATCTTGAATTTGTGGTACAGCCCAGCTTCCTAAAACCATGACCCCGATTTTGCCGTTTGCCATATCCACTTTAGATTGTTCCCAGTCAGATGTTGTTGGGTCTGCTTCAATCAATTTTTTATTTGCTACTTGATACAATGTGTCATAAATCGTATACATTGTATCGCCTTTTTCAAATGGTGCAGGATCTTGAGCTAATTTTGTTGTTACATCTGGATCACCAGAAACTCCTGTACGTGTGAAGTCCCAGTTTGATAATGTCCACCCTGCAGCATAGTTTGTGTATAGCGGCGTTACATCAGGTGTTTTTTCTTTGATTGTTTCTAAAGCAGCAATGAAGTCTTCTTGTGTTTTAGGGAACTCATTGATCCCAGCATCTTTGAATACTTGCATGTTTACAACCATACCAGTTGCATTCATTTGTGATGGAATACCATA
>NZ_ABHH01000067.1:0-1209 GCF_000171855.1 Carnobacterium sp. AT7
AGGCATATCCAGCTTTACGTCAAAATAAAGATTTCTTGAAATCGTATATTTATTTCCTACGAGAAGAGGGAGAACGTCTGATTATTAAAGACGTCTTAAATGATTACTTGCTTATTGAACCAACAGATGCGGAAATATTAGAAATTTTAGAGGAAATAAATAGCAACTATTAAATTATTAAGTTATAATGAGAAAAAGGGTAAGATAGGGAGGTATTTACATGAACATCCAAATTTCTTTAGATGATAAAAAGATTTTTCTTGGCTGGTTTTTAGACAGATACCAATTAAAAAGACGAGAATCTATGTGGATACTAAACTACTTACTAAATCATGATATTGTTTTAAATAAAGTCCACTTTATTGAAGCTGTAGAAAAAACGCCAAGAGGTATGGTTATGTCAACAACGGAGATGGACAGCGAACCTTTTTTATTTTATAAAAAAGGAACAGTATTTAGTGACCCAGAACAGGCTTTCCATGAAGTTAGATTAAATTGGCAAGAAGAAATGTACATTGAGTTAATTTTTTCGAATCCTTGGAAGTCAGCGGAATATCTAACGGTATTAGAAGATAACCCTTACTATAAATGGAATGAAACGATCAGTCCCAAACTGATTGAAGAAGTTGAATTAGCATTAGAGACGTTATCTTTAACCGAACGCAAGCAAAATACGTTACATCAAATTGATTTATCTTTAGAAGAAGATGATCGTGAAAGATTTATTCAATTATCCAATCAGTTAAAAGAAATTGAAGAAGATTTAAAGAATGAACAAAAAAAGCCAAACCATTAAAGGTTGGCTTTTTTTTTGAAAAGAGGTTGTTTAGGTTTGGGATCAAATGAAAATCCTTCACCTAAAACTTCATGTACTGTCAGGAGCGAAAGAAAAGCTTTCGGGTCTATTTCGTGAATAATTCTTTTGGCCATCACTATTTCATGACTTCCCAAAACACAATACAAAACTTTTTTTTCTTCTTTTGAATAAGCTCCTTCAGCTTTAAAGAAAGTTACCCCACGTTCCATTTCAATCATAATATTTTCTGCAATCGTGTCATTTTTATCTGAAATAATTAATAATCCTCTTGCAGCATAAGATCCGTCTTGCATGAAATCAACAATTTTAGAAAATACATAAGAAGCAAGTAAGGTATACATCATATGAGGTAAATCTATGTAACTAAGCGATAATGTAAGAATGAACACATC
>NZ_ABHH01000066.1:0-1224 GCF_000171855.1 Carnobacterium sp. AT7
TTCTCCAATTTTTGTGTTCAATAGAATATGATGAAATAATTCAGCACTTTCTTCGTGGACACGAATAAGTTTTTCTTTTGTTGAGTCAGTTGGCTGGTTTTTATGATCATGGTCTTGAACCAAGGATTCATCTAGTTGAAATTGACTCAAATCTGCTGTTTTAATGACCGCCTCTGGAAAAGATAACCCATCAACTTCCATTAAAAAAGTGAAAACATTACCGCCTCGTCCACAACTGAAACAGTGGAAAATTTGTTTTTCTTCTGTTACCGAAAATGACGGAGTCCGTTCTTCATGAAAGGGACAAAAGCCAAAGAGATTTTTGCCTTTCTTTTTTAATTGAACATACTGACTGACGACATCCACTATATTGGTTTCTTGCCGTATTTTATTGACAGTTTCTTCTGGAATCATCATTGCCAAGCTGTTCACCTCTTAATAAAAATAAAGAACGTTAGGCCCTATCAGTAAGAACATTAAGTCTCTAAAAGCCGCACTCAAAAACAAGTGCGACTCTACTCTCAAAATCTATTCTCAGACAGAACTATACATGATTCATATTAGCACATTTAGCGAAATAAAACAAATTTTTAGTAGGAATAAATAAACGGTGTAATGGTAATTAGAAAAACAATTAAACTTAAAAATTCTCATCGAATTTCCAAACTTAATTGTTTCTGATTTAGTTATTTAATTTTTGCCATAGTTGCAGCAAACGAGTTACGACCCATTAGTGTCTTCCAAACAACATGTGCAAGCATGAAATCAATCATGCTATGAATAATTGTCCCTGCTCCAACTAGTAGGAAAACAGACTGTAAAAATCCTTGAGCATAGTAAGCAGTTGTCATTCCCCCACCGAAATAAAAAACAGATACAACGGCGACTTCACAAAACGCATGTACCACACCGATTAAAAACGAAAAGATTTGTGTTTTAACAGTAGACTGAAGGATATCTGGTTTTTTAAACAAAACATACGATCCAATTCCTGCAAAAACAACGTGCGTTAAAGCTCTTAGTGCAATGATGACAGGAAAACCACCCAGCATAAATCCGACAGCTGTCCCCAACGCTACAGCTATGGCAATCATCGGCGAGATAAACATCGCAATAAAAATAGCTACATGACTCGCTAATGTAAAGGATGCTGGTTCTAAAACTAATTTAACTGGCGAAACCATTGGAATTAAAATACCTATCGCTACTAACAGTGCTGCAATC
>NZ_ABHH01000065.1:0-1228 GCF_000171855.1 Carnobacterium sp. AT7
AGTACTGCAACGGACTACGCTTCTATCGATGGAGCTCCTGAAGAACGCGAACGTGGAATCACGATCAACACTTCTCACGTTGAATACGAAACTGAAACTCGTCACTACGCTCACGTAGACTGCCCAGGCCATGCTGACTATGTTAAAAACATGATCACTGGTGCTGCACAAATGGATGGAGCTATCTTAGTAGTATCTGCTGCTGATGGTCCAATGCCACAAACTCGTGAACACATTCTATTGTCTCGCCAAGTTGGTGTTCCATACATCGTTGTTTTCTTAAACAAAGTTGACCAAGTTGATGATGAAGAATTATTAGAATTAGTTGAAATGGAAGTTCGTGATTTATTATCTGAATATGACTTCCCAGGCGATGACACTCCAGTTATCTCTGGTTCAGCTCTTAAAGCTCTTGAAGGCGTTGAAGAATTCGAAGATAAAATCATGGAATTGATGGATGCTGTAGATTCTTACATCCCAACTCCAGAACGTGATACTGACAAACCATTCATGATGCCAGTTGAGGATGTATTCTCAATTACTGGACGTGGAACAGTTGCTACAGGACGTGTAGAAACTGGACAAATCAAAGTCGGTGAAGAAGTAGAAATCATCGGAATTCACGAAGCTACTACTAAATCAACAGTTACTGGTGTTGAAATGTTCCGTAAATTGTTAGACTTTGCTCAAGCAGGGGACAACATTGGTGCATTATTACGTGGGGTTGCTCGTGAAGACATCCAACGTGGACAAGTTTTAGCTAAACCAGGTTCAATTACTCCACATACAAAATTCTCAGGTGAAGTTTATATCTTATCTAAAGAAGAAGGTGGACGTCACACTCCATTCTTCGCTAACTACCGCCCACAATTTTACTTCCGTACTACTGACGTAACTGGTGTTGTTGAGTTACCAGAAGGTACTGAAATGGTTATGCCAGGAGACAACGTTACAATTAACGTTGAATTGATCGCACCTATCGCTATCGACCCAGGTACTAAATTCACTATCCGTGAAGGTGGACGTACTGTTGGAGCTGGCGTTGTAGCTTCAATCGAAGCTTAATCAACTCTTAAAAATAAAATTTAAAAATTGACTCTATCTGGAATAGAGCGTGCCCATCCGAGAAAAAAGCCTTGTCATTGCGACAAGGCTTTTTTATTTTTTTATTAAATGTTGCTTTATTTGTATAGTATACTAGGTGCGAAGAGCAGAGCACTTAAAAATG
>NZ_ABHH01000064.1:0-1400 GCF_000171855.1 Carnobacterium sp. AT7
TTCTACCCCTTGTTGCCATTTAGACGTCAATAACCATTTAGAAAAAGGGATTGGTGATGGACTTCCCATTAAAACAACAGCTGTTTTCACCCAAGAATATTGCGTTAAAATGGCACTCGTTGTCACGCCACCCATTGAAAGGCCTGCCACTCCAACACGGCTTTGATCCGTTAATCCTGCTTTAACATACTGTTCAATTAAAGAAGGGAACTCAACAATATTGTGTTGGACAACATCCCAAAATTCTAAGCTTCTTTCGTTGACTGGTGCGCCTTTACTTCTCTCTCCATGCAAATAAGCTTCAGGAATTAAGACTCGAAATCCTTTTTTAGCAATTTCATAGCCATGAACTAAAGAACTTTCTTTAAAGTTTGTCCAACCATGATAAAAAACAACAGTCGGTAAAGTTTCATTCATCTTTTCTGTTAAAACTACTTCTAATAATGGTATGCCGTTAATATATTCATGTTTTACTGTTATCATTTATCTATCCTCTTTCTCTATTTATTCTTATAGACTTTGTGGTACACTATTTGTAAAGATTCTATGGAGTTAGTGTATCATAAAAGAAACGTAGAAGCTTTTACAAATACAAATGACTATTAGTCGGAGGATTTTGATGAATAAAAAATTAATTGCTCTTGATTTAGATGGCACTACCTTAAATAATCGTTCAGAGATTTCAGCTAGAACGCAAAATGTTTTAACAACTTTGAGAAATGATGGTCACCTTGTTTCGATTGTAACAGGTAGACCGTATAGAAACAGCAAACAGTTTTATACTCAACTAGGTATGGAAACACCCATTGTAAACTTTAACGGTGCTTTATGTCACTTACCTAACCAATTAAACTGGGAATCACAATACCACAAAACTTTAGACCGTGAAATTGCCTTAGATATGTTGACTTTAAAAAAAGAATTAGACATTCATTTAATTGCGGCAGAACTTAGAGATACCGTTTTTGCAGATAACTATTTTGTCCCTTACAGCGATTTCTTTCCTGAAGGTAAAAAAGGTGCATCCAAACTTACAGCCTCTAGTTTGAAAGAAGACCCCACTGCTATTTGTGTTTTTACTGATGCGGAGAATCAAGCCCATATTATTGAAAAAATTTCTGCTCGATACGGAAATACTGTTGAAATTAGAACGTGGGGCGGACAAACGCCTTGTTTAGAAATCGTCGCTGCCGGTGTTCAAAAAGCACTTGGAGTCGAACGTATTGCAAAAGTATATGGCATCAAGCAAAAAGATATCATTGCATTTGGCGATGAAGACAATGACTATGAAATGATTCAATATGCCGGACATGGTGTCGTAATGAAAAATGGTATCGATGCTTTAAAACGCATTTCAAATGATGTAACAGAAAAAACAAATAATGAAGATGGACTAGCTC
>NZ_ABHH01000063.1:0-1404 GCF_000171855.1 Carnobacterium sp. AT7
TAGCATCCAGTTCTTCTTGAACTTCATTAACTAAACGTAAAATAGTTTGTTTTTCAATATCCCAATGCCCATTTTTATAATGAGGCGATGCTAAAATATGAGTGATTCCCTCAGCTACGGCTTTACGTGCCATATCCATCGAATCTTCTAAATTTTTTGCCCCGTCATCGACACCTGGCAAAATATGACAATGTAAATCAATCATGTCGTTAGCTCCTTCTCTTGCTCACTTAAATTATAATTTATTATAGAACAAAGTTTTATAAAAAGCTAGATGGTTCAAATTCAACTCCACTCAACCGTATATTACCTCATTTTTTCAAGTGCACGATTAAGTGAACCTTTTTTTGTCTCACTCATTCGTGCATCCCGTTCCTCGAACAAGTGAAGCATTTTGTGCCTTCAGTCTAACGTACAGCTCTCTTTATGGGAATCTCATGCCAAATCAACAGTTTATTTCTCCATCCCTTAAATTCATTTCTGGAGGAATAGGATTGGTTGTAGCCGTGTCAAGGATGCAATGCGAATTACCAAACGTTAACGCTTCAGCGGCGCTTACGTTTGGTTTGAGGCTTGTAAGTTTTAAGACTATCTTTTCAGGCTTAAAACGCTCCCATGGCTTCACGAGCAAATCCGTCCATTCCAGAAGAAATTTTTATAAGCACAAGAAAGATTTTAAACTTTTTTGACTCACCCGCTATCTCTACTGAACCCCCCCCAAAAAAAGTCTCACGTTTATACGATCAATCCGTATAAACATGAGACTATCTAGTTACTAATTATCAAGTAATTGCAATGTAAAGGAATGCAGCGATAGCTCCACCAATCATTGGTGCTACTACTGGAATCCAAGAGTAACCCCAGTCAGAGTTTCCTTTGTTTGCGATAGGTAACAATTGATGCGCAATACGCGGACCTAAGTCACGTGCAGGGTTGATTGCATACCCTGTTGATCCTCCAAGAGAAAGACCAATTGACAGAATTAATACCCCAACTACTAATGGGTTTAATCCATCAGTAAATGTGTTTTTACCAAACATCATAAGTGCAAATACTAGTACGAAAGTACCAATTGTTTCTGACATTACATTGCCTACAGTGTTACGAATAGCTGGACCTGTTGCAAAAGTTCCTAAAATATTGCCTTGGTCTTTTGTTTCTTTAAAGTGTGGCATGTAAGTTAACCATACTAGAACAGCTCCCAAGATACCTCCAAGTACTTGTGCAATAATAAACGGCAATACTAATGCCCAATCAAAATTACCAATAATAGCCATACCAAGTGTTACAGCTGGGTTTAAATGTGCTGGTCCCATTGATCCTGCAACATATACTGCGATTGTTACGGCTGCTCCCCATCCAAGTGCAATGACAACCCATCCTGATGCTTCAGCTTTACTTTTT
>NZ_ABHH01000062.1:0-1449 GCF_000171855.1 Carnobacterium sp. AT7
TTTGCATAGATTTCATCAAATGTGCCATCAGTTTTCATTTCATCTAAAGCATCATTGATAGCTTCTGTTAATTTATCGTCTTCTTTACGCGTACCAACTGCATATTCTTCTTCGCCAAAGTTACCTTCTAATACGCGATAACTAATCTCTTCATTTTGCTTCATGTAGTAACGACCTAACGTTTCATCAACAACGATTGCGTCACTTCTTCCGGAAGCTAAATCATTGAAAACATCATTATTGGAAGGATAAAGAACAACTTCTTGGTTAGCGAATTTTTCTATTATTTTCGACTCATCTGCATTAATAGCATCTACTGCACTAGAAGATTGTTGGGCAGCTACTACTTTCCCACTTAAATCTTCCTTAGTTTGAATGTCGCTATCTTCTAAAACAATAATAATTTGACTGTTTTCTAAATAGGGTGAACTAAAATCAACTTGTTTTTTTCTTTCATCCGTAATAGTATAACCATTCCATATCACATCAATGTTATCACTTTTTAACTCTGTTTCTTTTAAAGCCCAATCAATCGCTTGAAATTCGACTTCTACATCCAATTTTTCAGCTACTACATTTGCCAAATCCACGTCGAAACCGACGATATCTCCATTACTATCACGAAAACCCATTGGAGCAAATGTGTCATCTAGACCTACAACTAAGGTACCTTCTTCTTTAATTTGATCGAATGAATCTTTTGCTGTTTCTTCTGCTCCACATCCTGCTAATATTCCTACCATTCCTAAACCTAAAACTACCTTTGTCATTGTATTTTTCATTTTATATTCTCTCCCTTTTTTTAATTTATTTATTGTTTTCAAGCTGCAGTCCTGAAAAACAAAAAAAGCCCTTTGATTTTCTATTACTAATAGAAAATCAAAGGACGATTGATATCAATATCGTGGTTCCACCTTTATTCGTAGTCTCTTCACAGAAAACTACCTCATCGCGTTCACAACTACTAAACGCTAGTACTATAACGGGTACTCCCGAATCAATTTACTTGTAATAAAAACTACGTTCAATTGTCAGCTCAGAGATGTGTTTTCAGTATAGTTCCTTAATTGCTCCCACCACCGCAATCTCTCTAGAAAGTTTCTAAACTTACTTTTTCTCTTCAAAGCTTTTAATCATTTTTAACACTATAGCACATTTATTTGCGCTTGCCAAATATTTTTTGCCAAAAAGTTGGTTTTTCTTTTGTTAACGTCATTAAAGGGACTGTTTCACCTAAAATACGACGAGCAATATTACGATACCCTTGAGAAGCAGGGTTTTTTGGATTTAAAACAATTGGATCGCCTTTATTAGAAGAACGGACGACATCATCATCATCAAAAACGATTCCTAATAAATCAATGGATAAGTGTCTAGTTATTTCATCAATATCCATTACTTCTCCATCTTGCATCATTCGTTTACGAATGCGGTTAATAATTAAACGTG
>NZ_ABHH01000061.1:0-1775 GCF_000171855.1 Carnobacterium sp. AT7
GGAAATACTTTTTCTTCGCCAACTTTGTTTTCTTCTTTAATATGGCATTTAGGACAAAGAAGAATTAAATTATTTAAATCTAATTTCAATAAAGGATTCTTTTTAATTGGTATCTTGTGATGCACGTGTGCACTTCTTCCAAAGACGAACTTGCCACATCGCTGACAACAACCGAGATCTCTTTCATAAATAAAATCTCTTGTAGTTTTCCATTCATCAGATTTATAAAATGATTTGTTCTCGTGGTGATAGATATCCTTTTGCTTCTTTTTCTTAGCAGCAGACTTCTTAGATCGCTTGTGTTCGTCACAGTGTGCACCTTTGGCTATCTTGTTGGTGCATCCATTAAACTCACAGTACTTCATCTTCCTCAACTACTTCTTCACCTTTGATATGCTTCAGTACTTCTGCTTTAGTCTTAACTTCTTTAGGCAGCTCAATCTCTAATGATGCAGCATGTTCTTTCAATTGCTTAAGGTTCATTGAATCAACGTCTACTTCTTCAACCTTTTTCTTTTCTTCCACATGAACCATTGACTTAGGATTTTCTGTTACTTCAAAGCCTGGCTTCTTTCCAGCAGGTACAAACACGCTGCGTTTTTCAATGTTGTCCCAGTATTCAGTTCCTTGTGCTGTCTTTCTAATTTCTGTTCGCATTATCAACCTCTCCTTTTTTTGTATAACAAAAGAGCAACTACATTTAAGCAGCTGCTCTTTCGTCGATTTCTTATGTTGTTACTATAATCTTTTAAAAGCAATAAAAAATACAAGTACTGTATTACATTAATCTGACATTTGATGCATCTATTTGACTCTCCCATCACTAGAAGTCTATCTCTCTATCAGCGTGTTCTGCTGATATGACATGCGAGTATTAGTCTCAGCACACTCTAGATTACTCACATACTCATCTAGTATCTGGTCTCTATCCTTTAAATGTATATAAAAGAAGTAAAGACGCATGCATCTCTCTGAAAGGTTAATTCGTTTTCTAGTAGTTCTAATGTTTTTCAACTTTCGAACTTTTGATTCTTTGACTAGGAATACTTTACATAAGTCTGTACTATCTTCCCAACGTTCTAATTCGTACTTTGTTCTTCTGATATTCCATTTAAGATAAGCAATTCTTTCTTCAGTCTCTTGATAATCTTTCAGCCATTGGAATTTTATGATGATCACCTACCTCTACTTATTGTTCTGTTAAAATGGTAAATCATCATCTGAAATATCAATTGGTTGTCCATTAGATTCAAACGGATCACGATTCGAAAACTGACTACTATTCTGATTGCTAGATTGATTTGAATTGTATTGTTGAATATTTGTCTGTTGATAGTCTCCATTTGATTGTGCGCTGTTTTTAGAGCCAATAAAGGTAATGCCATCTACTATGATTTCATCACGATAAACCATCTTGCCGTCTTTCTCATGATTGTTATTTTGAAGATGTCCTTCGAATGCGATTTGAGAACCTTTGGAGAAATTATCTCTAACGAGTTCTGCTGTCTTGTTGAAAGCTTTGCAGTTGAACCAATCTGTTTCATATTCATTTGTTTGTTTGTTCTTGAATTTTCTTTTAACAGCAATACTAAAACTGGCCATTGTTCCGGCTGCGTTGATTTGTGGATCTCTTCCTAATGTTCCAATGATATTTATTGAATTCATTTACCAAACCACCCTTTAACTTTAACTTTTAACTTATTCCATTTGCCAGGTTCTTCTACTGGAGCTGGTGATTCTGGATTAAGTTGTGACCCGAAATTATTCATGTCATT
>NZ_ABHH01000060.1:0-1808 GCF_000171855.1 Carnobacterium sp. AT7
TCAAAGGGACAATGTAAAAGGAGGAAATAATTATGGCAAAAGAAGCAAGTTTTGATATCGTTTCAGAAATGAATATGGAAGAGATAAAGAATTCCATACAATTGGCAACAAAGGAAATCGCAAATCGATTTGATTTTAAAGGTTCCATCAGCGAAATCAAATTAGAAAAAGAAAAATTGGTTTTGGTTTCAGATGATGACTTTAAATTAGAACAAGTAAAAGATGTCTTAACGAATAAACTAGTTAAAAGAGGTGTTCCTACCAGAAATCTTCACTACTCTTCAACTGAAAAAGCTTTTGGTGGAAATGTCCGTCAATTCGCTGATTTAATCAGTGGAATTGATAAAGAACACGCAAAAACAATTACTCAATTGATTAAAAAATCAGGTATCAAAGTTAAAACACAAATCCAAGACGATCAAATACGGGTAACTGGTAAAAATCGTGATGATCTTCAACAAGTTATCGCTTTACTAAGAGATGCGAACTTACCAATTGATCTTGAGTTTACAAATTATAGATAACCTAGCATTCCTATTTTTAATGCCTTAAAAAAAGACCTTCAAATGAAATTTGAAGGTCTTTAGGCTTTGTTGTTTAGAATTCCTCGACTACTTCCACTGATACTGTTTTACTTCCTGTAAATAATTTAGATACCGGACAACGTTTTTCAGCTTCTTCTACAATCTTTTTACTTTCTTCAAAAGGTAATTCAGCAATTTTTGCAAAAGCTTCTACATTGAAGAAATACCCGATTCCATTTGGTTCACGCATAAAATCGACATGAACTTCTACACGACTTTTATTTTCTTTTCCTCTTGCTTTTAATAACGATTGAATCGTAGCATTTAAACAAGTACTAAAAGACAACCCAATCAATTCTTCAGGGTTTGTGCCTTCATCCTTATTTAATGGACTAGAAAGTTTAACATTTAATCCATCGTTTTTTACAAATGCATGACCATTCACACCTGTTTCATTGACCATTTCAGCATGAAATAACGGCTTTTGATTTTCCATAAAATCCCTACTTTCTTTTGAAAGTATCTCTAACTTTAAATACTACTTCTTATTTACAGCCTCTTCGATTTTTGGAAGAATACTTTTAGCAATCGTTGATCCAACGATCATCATTTCATAAGCTGCTCTTACGTCCTCTGTTGTACGAGAAAGAAGTCTCATATAGATTTCACCGTCTCCGGCCAGACAAACACGGTAGTAACCTGTTTTCATTTCATTCAGTTCATTTAAAACTTCTAATACTTGATTTTTTGCATCAAAATTCGTTACATATGCTAATTTATGGTACACGATTTGAAAATCAATAATACCTTCTTCTTTATTATCAAAAACAACTCCAAATGGCAAAGCTTGGCTGTCGTTCAATTTAAATTTACCATTATAAAGAACTTGTCCATTTTTGATTTCTTTCTTAGCTAATGGTACATGTTTGTCTTTTAAGATGGCTTCAAAGTTTACTAGTGCTTTATTCATTCTACTATACCCCACTTTTTAAATTCTAATCGCTTTTTCATTTTTAATTATAACGTACTCTATTCATAATGAAAAGAGTATTTAAGAAAACAAAAAAAGTTCTAACTCAATTGAGTTAGAACTTAAAAAAATCATCTTAACGACGGATTTCTTTAATACGAGCTGCTTTTCCGTGTAATTCACGTAAGTAGTACAATTTAGCACGACGTACTTTACCAAAGCGAATAACTTCGATTTGAGCAACACGTGGAGAGTGCATTGGGAATGTACGTTCAACGCCAATTCCGTTAGAAATTTTACGAACTGTATAAGTT
>NZ_ABHH01000059.1:0-1837 GCF_000171855.1 Carnobacterium sp. AT7
ACAACTCCGTCACATTTGCAAACAAAGTATCGTCTCCACCAATTCCAACGTTAACACCTGGATAAATTTTAGTTCCGCGTTGACGGAATAAAATTGAACCACCTGAAACAGTTTGTCCATCTGCACGTTTAGCGCCTAAACGTTTAGAGTTTGAGTCGCGTCCGTTAGTTGTAGAACCGCCACCTTTTTTATGGGCGAAGAATTGTAGATTCATTTTTAACATATGAGTTGCACCTCCTATTATAATTTTTTATTGTGCAAGTTTGACATATTTCGGATACTCTTCAACTATTCCTGTTAAAGATAATTGAAGGCTCTCCAGAAGAATCTGTGAGATTTTCAACTGTTCTTCAGTCAATTCGCTTAAAAGTTCAACGTATAAATAGCCGCCTTCAACTTCTTCATTTGTTTCTACCAATGGCGAAACACCTGATAAAACCGAAATGCTATTTGTTGTTCCTATAACTAATGCTGAGACAGCCGCACAGACTATATCACTGCCGTAGGGTCCAGACTCCGCATGTCCTGTAACTTCAAAGGAAACAATATCTTCCTTATCATTACGTTTAAAGAATGCTTGAATCATATTGGAACACCACTTTCTTATGCGTTAATTGCGTTGATAACAACTTTTGTATATGGTTGACGGTGACCTTGTTTACGGTGACTATGTTTTTTAGGTTTGTAGATAAAAGTCGTAACTTTCTTTTGAAGACCATGTTTTTCAACAGTACCTTCAACAGTAGCTCCTACAATAGTTGGAGCTCCAACTTTTGTTTCTTCTCCACCAATTAAGACAACTTCTTCAAAGACTACAGTTTCACCAGCTTCAACATTCAATTTTTCAATGTAGATTTCTTGGCCAACTTCAACTTTAATTTGTTTTCCACCTGTTTTAATAATTGCGTACATTCTTTCGCACCTCCTTGTTAGACTTAGACTCGCCATCATGAGCGCCATAAAGGACTTAAACTCATTCCCGTGCGGTTGTAGTTGTGGTGCTACACATTTACAACATTAACATCATACCAAATTGCATGTCCTTCGTCAATAAATACTTTAACCAAATCTTTAAAAATAGCAAAACAAGTGTATTTTCAATTCTTTTTAGCGTAAAAATTCATCTGAAGAGACAACTCTTGTTCCAAATTTTTCTGCAAACTCTATATCATGCGTGACAATTAAGATACCTGTACCTGATGAGGCAATAGATTCAATCATCTTTCCAACCTCATTTGATGAATCACGATCTAATGCAGAAGTTGGTTCGTCAAAACAAAGAATCTTAGGGTTAAGCATCATAGCCCGCGCTATGGCTACACGTTGTTGTTGCCCTCCTGATAAGGTGCTTGGATAAACATCTTTTTTATCTAAAATTTTCATTTGTGTCAACAGCATCTCTGCTTTTTCAATTGCTTGTTCTTTTGTCAGTAATTTTTGATCTAATGGTGCTTCAATACAATTTTTCAAGACGGTTAGATTAGGAAATAATTGATAATCTTGAAACACCATACCGATTTGATTGTTGTAGACCATTCGTTCTTTACTTGAAACATATTCTGTTTTATCTTCAGTCGTTTCACGACATAAATAATTTTCATCAATCGCAATCGTTCCATTATCTGCTTTTTCAAGTTGATTAAGGACTCTCATTAACGTCGTTTTCCCGGTACCTGATTTACCAACAAGCGTGACAATTTCTCCAGCTTCGATAGTGAAATTAAAATTTCTTAACACATCTATTCCATTGAACTGTTTGGTTAGATTAGTTGCTTTCAATCCCATTCCCAATCATCTCCTTTAATAATTCGACTTTTTCTCGATCGCATTTAGTACA
>NZ_ABHH01000058.1:0-2521 GCF_000171855.1 Carnobacterium sp. AT7
AACAAATGGGTAGTAAATCAACCCAGCTATAACCATATTAATCAAAACTAATGCGGCAGCTTTCCAGTCATTTCCTGCTGACAAGAAAGCACCAATTGGAGCTGGTAATGTCCACGGAGCGTTCACGGAAAAGCCATTAATGATACTAAATTTCACTGCAAAATAACTGATGACTGTCGTCACAGATGGAGCCACAACAAAAGGAATCGCTAAAATTGGATTCATTACAATCGGTGTTCCGAATATCAATGGTTCATTGATATTAAAGATTGACGGAATGATTGAGAAACGTCCAACTTGTTTTAGATAAGCTGATTTGGTAAACAACAATAAAATACATAAGGATAGTGTTGCACCAGATCCACCAATCCAGACTAACCATTGGTAAAACTGTTCAGGCGCAATATACGGCAATTCATTAGCAGGTGTTCCACTAACCATCGCTTGTCCATTTGCTTCAAGCATCACTAGCCACATCGGGCGAACAATTGAACCGATAACACTCACACCATGCACACCAGCTGCCCATAACATTGTGATCAAGACTACTGGAAGCAATACACCCAATAAATTATTGCCTAAAAGATTGTTTAACGGTGTAAAAATGCTGATCAACATTTTATTAATATCAAATCCAAGCATAACCCGGATGATCCAGACAAAGACAATCACAAATGTACCAGGGATCAACGCTTCAAAGCTTCTAGCAACCGAATCCGGTACTTGTTCTGGCATTTTGATCATTAAGTTCTTTTGTTTAAATAAACGCAAAACTTCAACTGCAAAAATCATAGCTAAAATAGCTGAAAACATACCTGAACCGCCTAAATTTCCCATTGGTAAAACCCAACCAATAGCTTCTCCTTCAGGCAATAATGCATCAACGTTTACTGGAACCGTTAACATTAAGAAAGTTGCTAACGACAGAACTCCACCGGTAACCCCATCTAATTTATACGATTTGGATAAACTATACCCCATCCCATAAGCGGCATATAACGACATCAAACCCGTTGTGATACGGAAGGGAATGGCAATTTGTGCTGCATATGGTGCAATAGCTTCCGCCCAAGACGCGATTGGTGGATTTCCAATAACTAAGAAGAAACACCCAATAATAATTAAAGATAATGTCGAGATAACTCCATCGCGGATGGCTTTTAAATGCTTTTGTTCCGATAACTTAGCTAATGGCGGCATGAATTTCGTTTCAAGCCAATTTAAAAAATTCGTCATATTTACTCTCCTTTGATATTCCATAATAATAAACAAGTACGTGACTCAAATGAAAAATTAACGGTATTTCTTGATTAACTCTAGCGTTTTAGGTGCTCCTATTGGTGTATAACCCATTGGTTCAATTTTTTCGATTGGGACACCGTTTTCATTTGCATATTTTTCAAATGTAGCAAATTGGTGTTTTACTTGTGGCGCAACCAATAATAACTTGTAATCTTCCTCTTTCAAGGCATCTTCTACTGCACCAGACCCTACTGCAATCATATCCAAATCAAAATCTTGTTTTGCCGCTTCTGCTTTGATTGCTTTAACTACTATTGCACTTGACATTCCACCTGAACAAACCATAATAACTTTCATCTTTATTCCTCCTACTATCGAGTTAAATTGATTTTTTATTAAGGATACGTTACCATTTAAACTTATTCCCTTTTTTCAACCACTTTCCTCCTTATTAAAAGTCTTTCTACCAAATATGTATCCCCTTTCAATAGAGTATAACTTAACCGGAATTTTATTTCAATGTATTTATTTATAAAATGAAATAAAAAGTCACTATGAGTAAATATCCTCATTGTGACTTTTTATATTACTCTTTCCCAAAAGAAAAATTTTTTCTGAGCTGGTCGAATTAAAGCTTATTGCGTTCACTCAAAATGATATCTTCTCTTGAGTCGATTGAACTTAGCCATATAGCGACAACTCAAAAAAAAAACCTTTCTAAGTTGGTCGAACTAACGCATATTGCACCAACTCAAAATTAAAAACTATCTTGAGTTGATTTAACTAATGCTTCTCTTTCCTACTTAACAATGAAATAATCCTTTAAGAAATGCTTTTAACTCCTTAATATGACTCAAACCTATTTTTTAGCGTGTCCACGCTTTCTTATAAGTCATCTTACTATAGATCATGTGAAATCGCTAATATTCAAAGAATTTCAAACGGCATTAAAAAAATAAAAGCCACGAGAAAATAACTTCTCAAGACTTTTATACTCTAAATCATGATGAATTTTGTTAGTGCAATGTTTTTACTGGTACTTCTAACCGTTCTTTTAATAGTTCAAACCACATGTGATAGCCATCTCCATTTGGATGGACATCATCAGCCAAAAAATAGTCCAGTGGCAATTGCTGCTCTTTCATCTTAGACAGCATTAAGTGATACGTATCTATAAACGGCCAATGCTGTGCTTTCACAAATGCCCCAATTTCATTGTTGTATTGATTATAAGTTACTGTGCCTTCTTTTAGAAACACATCATTATATAATGTAGGAT
>NZ_ABHH01000057.1:0-2595 GCF_000171855.1 Carnobacterium sp. AT7
TTTTCTTTTTCAAAAAATATAAGAGAGAAGGAATACTAATGAAATATGAAGCATTGGCTAAATCAATTATAGAAAATGTTGGGGGAACAGAAAATATAAATAGCTTAACACATTGTGTAACAAGATTACGATTTAAATTAAAAGACGAGAATAAAGCAAATACAGATGTTTTAAAGAAAATGGACGGAATTGTAACCGTAATAAAAAGTGGTGGTCAGTATCAAGTGGTTATTGGAAATCATGTGCCGGATGTCTATCAAGAGGTCGTGAATGTTGGAAATTTAAATAATAATGAATCTTCTGAACAAGAAACAGATAAAAGTGTAGGGTTGTTTAATAAATTCGTTGATATGATTTCAGGAATCTTTGCACCAACGTTAGGAACATTAGCTGCTACTGGTATGATTAAAGGATTCAATGCATTATTTGTAGCGTTAGGCTGGCTGACAGTTGAATCTGGTGCGTATCAAGTATTAAATGCTATAGGCGATTCGTTGTTTTACTTCTTCCCTATTTTCTTAGCATTTACAGCAAGCAAAGAATTTAAAGTTAATCAGTTCACGGCTATGGCTATTGGTGCTTCATTAGTTCATCCAACATTAGCTGGAATCAGAGCAGGAGATCCTCTTTATACGCTGTTTTCAGGATCGATTATTGAGTCACCTGTGCATACTAACTTTTTAGGACTTCCACTTATTCTAATGGATTATTCGTCAACCGTTATTCCAATTATTGTAGCTATCTTTCTAGCATCAAAAGTTGAAAAAGGATTGAAAAAAATTATTCCAGACGTTGTCAAAACCTTTTTGATTCCATTCTTTACGCTTTTGATTATTGTTCCAGTAACGTTTATGATTGTTGGACCAATTGCAACATGGGCAGGTAGCTTAGTAGGAGCTGGTACGTTAGCTGTGTATAATTTAAGTCCAATCTTAGCGGGTGCAATTGTAGGAGGATTTTGGCAAATCTTTGTTATGTTCGGGTTGCACTGGGGTCTTGTACCAGTAGCGCTGAACAACTTAGCTGTTTACGGATATGATCCTATTTTAGCAATGTCATTTGCTGCTTCATTTGCCCAAACTGGTGCAATTATTGCAGTTATGGCAAAAACAAAAGAGAAAAAAGTTAAATCTTTGGGTATTCCTTCCGTTATTTCGGGCATGTTTGGTGTAACAGAACCAGCGATTTATGGTATTTCTTTACCACTTAAAAAACCATTTATTATGAGTTGTATTGCTGCTGGTGTGGGTGGAGCAGCTTTAGGATTAGTCGGAGCCAATGGATATGTTATAGGAGGGTTAGGAATATTTGGAATCACTAATTTCTTGAATCCTGCTGTGAGCGGACTAGGTAATGTACCTATAGTGATAGCCATTATCATTGGATCCATGATTCTTGGTTTTGTCTTAACTTATATTGCTGGTTTCGGAAAATTGTATGAAGATGATGCAGTTGTTGCAGAAACAACTAATGATGGAATCATTGATTCAGGAAATGAAGTTTATATTGGAAAAGATAGTATAAAAAGTCCGTTAACAGGCTCTATTATTCCGCTTTCTGATGTTCGAGATGAAGCTTTTTCATCTGGAGCTATGGGAAAAGGTTTGGCAATTGAACCAATTGAAGGGAAATTAGTTTCACCAGTCAATGGAGTAATCACTATGCTTTTTCCTACAGCACATGCGGTAGGCATAACGTCAGATGAAGGAACAGAAATCTTGATTCACATTGGGATGGATACTGTTCAAATGGATGGTGAAGGATTTGCTCCCCACGTTAAGCAAGGAGATAAAGTAACAAAAGGTCAGCTTTTAATTGAATTTGATATTGCTAAGATAAAAGCAGCTCGTTACAGCGTGATCACACCTGTAGTTATCACAAATTCAAAAAATTATTTAGATGTAATAACAACAGAAAAAAATGCAGTTGAATCAACAGAACAACTGATGACGATTGTCATCTGAAAAAGTATAAGGGAGAGATAACTGTATGAAAAAAAATGAAGGTTTTCCAAAAGAGTTTTTATGGGGCGGAGCAACAGCTGCAAACCAATTTGAAGGAGCGTATAATGAAGGCGGAAAAGGACTTTCAACTGCCGATATGGTGAGATTTATTCCTAAAGAAGAACGCGGATCAGGCTTTTCATTAGATGTTTCACGTAAAGAAATTGAAGCTATACTAGCTGATGAAGGAGATAAAGTCTTTCCAAAACGGTTCGGAGTAGACTTCTATCATCATTATAAAGAGGATATTGCTTTACTAGCAGAAATGGGTTTTAAAGTTTTTCGGATGTCGATTAACTGGGCACGAATTTTTCCTAATGGCGATGACACAACCCCAAATGAAGAAGGGTTAGAATTCTATGATGCTGTGTTTGATGAATGTTTAAAGTATGGCATAGAACCTTTAGTAACCTTATCTCATTATGAAACACCTTTGAATCTTACGCTGAAATATAACGGTTGGGCTGATCGTAAAGTCATTGATTTCTTTGTTAATTATGCTGAAACAGTCTTTAAACGGTATAAAGATAAAGTGAAGTACTGGCTCACGTTTAATGAAATCAATATCATTGCGTTGAGTCCCTATACTGGT
>NZ_ABHH01000056.1:0-4489 GCF_000171855.1 Carnobacterium sp. AT7
TGAAGTAGAAAACTATTTTTCAAATCATTTTTATCCAACAAATTTAAATCAGTTGACCCAAGGGAAAGAAACTAAAGAGTTTTGGAAAAAAGTATTATTTTTAACTCAAGTTCTTTCAGAATTGCGGTATAAAAATAAGCGTTATTTGCCCATTGATAAAGAGTTTAAAACACAGCTTTGGGTAAAAGAGTGGTTAAAGAGAAGCCCATTAGATAAACAAGAACTGGCCATTTCATATGGAAAAGAATGGGTTCAAGTGTTAAAAGAAATGGATTCATTTGATGCAGAAATAATTGTGTCACAATTAACGGGACATGCAAAATTTGGCAAAACAAGTACCCAAATAGCAACCAAATTAGGAATTGAACCAATGGAAGTAGCCTTTCTTCTTCAACATGCTATTAGTCAATTAATGGATAAAATTAATAATAAAAAAGAGTCCTATCCGTTGTTTTATCTGATTTATCAAGAAAGCAGTGGAGATCGATACAGTAGTCTTAGTCAAAGTACTAAATTAACCGCTCATTATTTAGAAAATGGGCGTTCTATTGAAGAAATTGCTATAAAAAGAAAATTAAAGGTGAACACCATTGCGGAACATGTGATTGAATTAGCTATTATCTTCCCGGATTTTGAAGTAGCAAGATTTATACCTCGTGATGAGTATGAACGATTGAATGCACTTTTTAATCGTCATGAAGCAATAAGCTATGAGGAATTGGTAGTAAAAATGCCTCGTGTTCCTTTTTCATGGTACCGTTTGATTCAAGTTGAGAGGAGTCGTACCTTTGAATAATAAAGAACTCATAAAAAGAAATTTAGAGAATTATTTTGGGTATAGCTCTTTTAGAGACGGGCAGGAGGAAGCAATATTGGCAGCTCTAACAGGCAAGCACACATTGGTCATGCTGCCAACAGGAACGGGTAAGTCCATTTGCTACCAACTGACAGGCTATTGTTTAGAAGGGCTTGTAGTGATCGTTTCCCCATTGTTATCTTTAATGCAAGATCAAGTAGAGCAACTAAAATTAAATGGTGAAAAAAGAGTCGCTGCTATTAACAGTTTGATGGATGCGCACGAAAAAGAATGGGTATTAAACCACTTAATTGATTATAAGTTCATCTTTCTCTCACCGGAGATGCTGCAACAGGAATACGTCATGTCTTGTTTAAAAAGAGTCCCGATTTGTCTTTTTGCAATTGATGAAGCCCATTGTATCTCTCAATGGGGGTTGGATTTTAGACCTGATTATTTAGATTTAGGTCTGATTCGCCAACAATTAAATTTCCCATTAACAATGGCTTTAACCGCTACCGCTACGAAACAGGTCAGAGAAGAAATTTTAACGTCATTGCAAATTGATGATGAAAATACAAAACAGATTGTTTATTCCGTCGACCGATCTAATATTGCTTTTTCGACCATTAATTGTGAGCGTGATAAAAATCAGCAATTAATAAATCATATTCAAAAATTAAAGAAACCAGGAATTATTTATTTTTCTAGTAAGAAAACGGCCGATGAAATTGCTGAATTGATTCGCAGTAAAACAGGTATCGTGGCTGAAAGTTATCATTCAGATGTAGCAGCGGAAGACAAAATTAAAATCCAGCAACAATTTGTTCATGATGAGATCGCTATTATTTGTGCGACGAGTGCTTTTGGGATGGGAATTAATAAAAGTAATATTCGATTTGTCATTCATTACCATTTGCCAGGCAGTCCAGAGGCCTATTTACAAGAAGTTGGACGCTGTGGCAGAGATGGAGAACCAAGCTTAGCGCTTTTATTATATGAATCGGGAGATGGCATAATTCAATTACGTTTACAAGAATATACCTTGCCAACTATTGACATGTTGGAATATGGTTATAAAAAAGGCGTGATACCAGAAGGCAGCTGCAGTCCTACCCAAAAGCAATTAATAGAAAATTATTTAAAAGCTAAAATACCGATTGATGCTGCTAAAAATCAAGTGAAGAGTAGAACGCTTTATAAACAACAGCAATTATATTACATGATCGATTATGCTGAAACCTCAAGTTGCAAAAGAGCTTTTTTATTGCATTACTTTGAGGAAAAATTGAAGAGTAAACCTAAATGTTGTTGCTCTAACTGTAATTTAGAACTAGCTGACGTTTATGAGAAAGCTGAGTTGGAAAAAGAAACAATAATGATGAAAGAAAAAAATTGGGAAGAAATTTTAACTGAATTGTTTTTAATTGGAAATAAATAAGACAATTCTATGTAAAAATGATACAATAATAATGATTTTGGTTTAGGAGGAGTACTATAAAATGAGTAAAAAAAATTCTAAAAATAACCCTAAAAAAGAAAAAGTCTGGGATCGTAAATTTGATGATGATGATAGTTTAGTGGACGATAAGTATTCTAGAACAGCTAGAAAAAAAGCAAAGAGAAGCGTGCATCCAGTTATAACATCATTAGTAATTTTCTTAGCCTTGATTATTATTTTGCCGACCGCAGCGTATTTTTGGTGGTCTAAGGAAGACAGTGGATCCAATAAAACGCTAAACGCTTCTGAAGAAAGAATGATCATCACAAAAAACAGCAGTAGCGAACTAAGCAGTTCAAAAACAGCTGAGTCAGAAGCAGAATCGGAAGTTTCTTCTGAAAGTACTCAAGAGGAATCATCTGAAAGTGAAGCACCAGAACCAGAAGCACCAGTTGTAGAAGAACCAGAGTCACAAGTAGCAGAGGAACCAATCGTAGAACCTGAACCTGAAGTGGTTGAGGAAACAACGAATACTTATACTGTTAAAGCAGGAGATAACCTTTATCGAATCGCGTTGAACCATAATATGACAACAGATGAATTAAAATCTTTAAATGGTATATCAGGTGATTCGGTCAGTGTAGGAACTGTTTTAAAAGTAAATTAAAAATTAAGTAAAGCCTCATCTTTATAATTGGCGCTAAGGCTAGGGTAACCTAGCCTTTTTAATATGAAATAAGAAAGTAGGACAAAAAAATTGGAAAAAACAATAAAAATTGCAATTGATGGTCCGGCATCTGCTGGAAAAAGTACGGTCGCTAAAATAGTAGCAGTGGAACTAGGTTACATATATTGCGATACTGGAGCAATGTACCGGGCATTAACGTATCAAGCACTGGAAAAAAATATTGCAGTAACAGATGAAGAACAACTCGTAAAATTGTTAAAAGAGATGACAATCTCTTTCGAACCGAATGGTGACAATCAAAAAGTATTTGTGAATGGCCAAGAAGTTACAGATGCTATTCGTTTACCAAATGTAACTAATTTAGTTTCAGCTGTTTCAGCACATGGTGAAGTGAGAGCAGAACTAGTTAAACGACAACAAGAAATCGCTTCGCATGGCGGAGTTGTTATGGATGGTAGAGATATTGGGACTGCCGTATTGCCAACAGCAGAAGTTAAAATATTCCTTGTAGCAAGTGTTGCTGAACGAGCTCAAAGACGCTACAAAGAAAATATGAGTAAAGGGATAGAAACGTCATTAGACGTTTTGCAGCAAGAAATTGCTGAGCGAGATTACAAAGATTCTCATCGTGAAGTATCACCGCTTATCCAAGCTGAAGATGCGATTCTTTTAGACACAACAAGTTTATCTATTGAACAAGTTGCTGAAAAAATCAGACAAATTATCCAAACTAAACTTAAAAAATAGAGTTCTTTTTATCTTTTCAAACGTTTTTGTGGCAATATTTTGAAATATTGGTTAAAATATAAGGAGAAGGAATTTTATTGGCTAGTTATAGGAGGGCAAACATATGACGGAAAATGAAAAAAACCACGAAGTCGAAGAACAAGAATCAATGATGGATGCAATGAACAGTGTTCAAGAAATCAATATTGGTGATGTTGTTAAAGGTGAAATTTTAACTATTCAAGATAATAAGCAAGCAATAGTGGGTATTATTGGTGGCGGAGTTGAAGGGGTCATTCCTAACAATGAATTGTCAGCTGCCCCATTTGAAAACGTAACCGATATCGTAAATGTTGGCGATATTGTTGATTTAATAGTAATTAAAGAGATTAAAGAAAAAGAAAATGGCAGTTATTTGCTATCTAAGCGTCGGATTGATGCTAAAAAAGTTTGGGAAAAAATTCAAAAAGAATTTGATGAAGGAACAATTATTGAAGCACCGGTTAAAGAAGTCGTAAAAGGTGGTTTAGTAGTAGATGTCGGAGTCAGAGGTTTTGTACCCGCTTCTATGGTAGATGTTCATTTTGTAGAAGACTTTTCTAGTTACAAAGGACAAACTTTAAAATTTAAAATCGTAGAAATTGAACCAAGTGAGAACCGTTTGATTCTTTCTCATAAGGCTGTTGTTGAAGCTGAAAACGAAGATAAGAAAAAAGATGTATTGAATCATTTGGTTGAAGGTGAAACGGTAACTGGGAAAATCGCTCGTTTAACAAACTTTGGAGCCTTCATTGATCTTGGAGGAGTAGATGGACTAGTTCACATTTCGCAAATTGCT
>NZ_ABHH01000055.1:0-6092 GCF_000171855.1 Carnobacterium sp. AT7
AAGTATTTCCTTTGGTAAAAAGTTCTTCATAAAGAAGGTTTAGTTATCTATTTCAATTGTTTCTGTTTTACCTTCTGCTGCTGCATCAACCAATTGTTGTGCATACTCCACAAATAAGTCATGAGAATGAGTTGCTCCTGAAATAACTTCTACAGATGAAGGGTCTTGTTTATCAACTAGAGCTTTGTTGTATACCGGAATATACTCAATAGGACCAGTCCCCACTTTTTCTTCCATTATTTTTTGGTACTCTGCGTCTTTAGATTTCAAATCTCCAGCATCATTGACATAATCATAGTCAGACTCTGTAATTTTTCCGCCTTCCGTAGTCATGTTAAAAACAACGCTCCAACCATTGTCATCAAAATTCTTTTCTTCTAATATGTAATGACCATCCTCTAACTTGCCAGATTCAGTCGAACTCGTTGTATCCTCAGAACCACATGCTGTCAAAATAAATGTCGAAGCAAAAACGACTGATGCCAATTTCAAACCTGTTTTGAATTTCATAATTAATCTCCTACCTATTTTTAAATTCTAGCTTCCCTAATAAAAATTTTTCATTCGGTCGACCATTCGTGAATAGTATAACCGTTTTCTTTTTTATTGTCTACTTTTTCACATGATATTGTCATTTTGAAAATTCATTCCCATTGTTCCTTCTATATAATTTTAAATAATTAGGTGATATCAATGTTTTTAACTTAATTTCCATTTTTTTTATTCATTTATATTTCAATAATCCTTTGATTTTACTTATTTATTTATCACAAACTTGCTCTTATATTAAGAAAAAAACTTTACAACGTTTTTTTTAGTTATCATTTTTTTTTTTGAAAAAAAGCACCTGTTCGTTGTTACTAAAGGGAATTTGTCCATAATGTGACATTTTCGGCATTTTGATGCTTTATTCTTTTTTATTGATTTAACAGTGTTTTAAACAAGAGTTTGATAATTATTTCATAAAAAAACTCATTAGCCAATTATTTTTTTGAAAAAACCCTTTTTAAAACGTGGACATATCAGTTTTTTTTTGTATACTATGTTTATTAGTTAGTTGTGAAACTTTTAACTAACTCGGTTTTATTTTAATTATTCAGTTTATTTTATTAACTTATTTTTCTTTATAGTATAAATCTTATGAAAAAAAACGATTAAAAAAGGAGCTCGAAAAAAATGACTCAAACAAATGTGGTTGTTGTTGGCGCTGGATTTGCCGGTGTTGCTGCTACAAAACAATTAGCTAAAAAACTGAAAAAAAATAAAGATGTTACGATTACTTTGATCGATCGCCATTCTTATCTTACTTATATGACAGAATTACATGAAGTGGCTGGAGGACGCGTTGAACCTGAAGCAATCCAATACGATTTACAAAGATTATTTGCTCGTAAGAAAAATGTTAACTTAGTAACTGATAACGTTACGGCTGTTGACCACGACAAAAAAATGGTTGTAACTGAAAATGGCTCTTATTCATATGATTATTTAGTTCTAGGAATGGGTGGAGAACCCAATGATTTCGGAACACCTGGTGTTAAGGAAAATGGCTTCACTCTTTGGTCATTAGAAGATGCAGTTCGCTTACGTCATCATATTGAAACAACAGTTGCAGCTGCAGCTATCGAACACGATGCAGCAAAACGCGCAGCAATGATGCGTTTCGTTATTTGTGGTTCTGGATTTACAGGGATTGAAATGGTTGGAGAATTATTAGATTGGAAAACTGTTTTAGCGAACAAATATAAATTTGACGCTTCAGAAATTGAATTGATAGTTGTAGAAGCTGCTCCAACTATCTTGAATACTCTTCCTCGTCAAGATGCTGATAAAGCTGAAAACTTCATGACGAAAAAAGGCATCAAGATTATGAAAAATGCTCCAATTATAAGTGTTGGTTCAGATTCAGTTTTATTGAAATCTGGTGAAGAAATTCCTACAAAAACATTAGTCTGGACCGCTGGCGTTAAAGCGAACACAGATACAGCAGAATTCGGAATGGAACAAGCTCGTGCTGGTCGTTTAGTTGCGAACGAATTTATGGAAGCTAAAGGGTTAGAAAACGTTTATGTTATTGGAGATCTTGTCTACTATGAGGAAGAAGAAGGAAAACCAACTCCTCAAATCGTACAAGCTGCTGAACAAACTGGTCACACTGCAGCAGTAAATGTTATTGCAGCTATTGAAGGAAATGAAAAACATAAATTCGAATCAAATTATCAAGGTACTATGGTTTCAATCGGTTCTAAATATGGCGTTGCTTATTTAATGGATAAATTCCACCTTAGCGGATTCTTAGCTATGTTAATGAAACACATTGTTAACTTAAAATATTTCTTAGATATTCGTTCTGGATACTACATGGTACAATATTTATTCCATGAATTCTTCCACATTAAAGATCAACGGAATATTTTCCGTGGCCACCTTTCTCGTTACGGTAATGTTTTATGGAGCGTTCCTTTAAGAGTCTTCTATGGTAGTATGTGGTGTTTTGAAGGAGTTAAAAAGGCCTTTGGTTTATTCGGCTCTCAAAGTTGGTTTGGTGATAACGTAGCTTTACCATTTTCATGGTTGCAAGATGTAACTAGTGGAGCTTCAGAGGCCGCCGGTGACGTTACAGAAGTCGCAAAACCGATCTTTGGCCTAAGCTATGTATACGGTGAAGAACCGATGATGGTTTTCGATCATGCTCCTGGTTGGTTTAACAGCATTATGGAATTCATGATTCCAACTCCTGAAGTCGCTTTAATTTTCCAAAAGTTCATGACTTGTGTGGAAATTGCTATTGGTTTAGCTATCATTGCTGGTTTGTTCACTTGGTTAGCTAATGCTGCTACTGTTGCTTTAGTTGTCAGCTTTGCTTTATCTGGTATGTTCTACTGGGTCAACATTTGGTTTATCTTCGCTGCTATTGCTTTGATGAATGGTTCTGGTCGCGCATTTGGTTTAGACTACTACGTGATTCCATGGATTCAAAAATTTGCCGGTAAATGGTGGTACGGTACACCTAAATCTTTATACAAATAAAAAATGATTTTATAGATTATTCATACTAGATGAGTGAAGGTAGGTCTCTCTACCTCCACTCATTTTCTTATGGATCAATTGCTGCTAAACTTCATGTATGGAGTAGAAAAAAATGTTAAGATAGAAAGAAGAACGAACGAGCTGTTCTTTTTTGTCTCTTGTTATTTTTGATTTGCTACACAAACAAGCACTCGTTATTCAACTAATCTCACCTAAATAAGGACTGGTGTCTATGACTCGAAATCAAAAACTTGTATATATTGCATTATTAGCAGCACAAGCTGTTGTTTTAAGTTTAGTCGAAAGGAGCATCCCGTTTCCTTTTGCATTTGCTCCAGGTGCTAAACTTGGTATTGCTAATCTGATTACTATCGTAGCTATCTTTACTTTACCATTAAAAGATAGTTTTACTGTAGTCTGGATGAGGCTTATTATGACGACTCTTCTTGGAGGTACATTGTCTACGTTTATGTACAGTTGCGCCGGAGCCATGCTGAGTTATGTTGGGATGCTAGCAGTAAAGCAACTTGGACCAAAGCGAGTGAGTATCATTGGAATCAGTGCTACTGGAGGTATTTTGCACAATGTTGGTCAATTAGTTGTCGCAAGTTGGATCTCCCAGACTTGGACCGTCATGCTTTACTTGCCTATTCTATCCTTTATGGGAATTTTATCCGGTATCGCGATTGGCATTGCAGCTAATTACCTAATGACTCATGTGCGAACACTAAAAAATTTCCAAAGTCATACTCAGCAACTTAACAAGAAAAAGCAACGTAACACTACATGTACAAATTCTTAAAAGTCACAATTTTATTGTACTTAACTTTATGAAATGAAAGGGGAATACACATGCAGATTCATCCAATGTGGGAAGCCTACCCTGAATTACAGTCTGAATTAATGCAAACAATCGAATTAATGGATTCGAGAATCCATCTTCGCAATAAATCAATTGAACATGCTTTAATGGATATGATGCATACTGGCGGAAAGCTGGTTCGTCCAGCTTTCACCTTATTGTTTTCAACGTTTGGCGAGGATCATGATCCTCGCCGAGCACGCGCTTTTGCGGCTGCTATTGAAATACTGCATATGGCTACTTTAATTCATGACGATGTCATTGATGACTCCCCTAAACGCCGTGGTCAATCAACGATTCAATCAAAATACGGCAAAGATGTAGCTGTGTATGCTGGTGATTATTTATTTACCGTGTCATTTAAACTGCTAACTGATTATTCTAATTCTATGAAACAAATGCAGATTAACACCAACGGGATGGAACGAATCTTAATGGGCGAAATTGACCAAATGCATTTAAGATACAACCAAAAAATAACAGTTCGGAATTATTTGACTCAAATATCTGGAAAAACAGCTCAATTATTTGCTCTTGCTTGTTATTCAGGTGCGCTAGAAGGTGGGCAATCAGAACGATTTGCTCGAAATTGCTATTATATTGGAAGTCATATTGGAATGGCATTTCAGATTATGGATGATATACTAGACTATTCTCAAACAGCTGAATCTTTTGGAAAGCCTGTTTTAGAAGATGTGAGACAAGGAATCTATTCCGCACCTCTTATTTATGCTATGCGAAAAGATCATTCTGCTTTTCAAGTACTACTTGAAAAAAAAGAGAAGATAACAAACGAAGACACCACTAAAGTCCAACAATTGGTAACGGATTTAGGCGGATTGGACGAAGCACAACAGTTGGCTGGTAAATACACCCGAAAAGCCTTAACACGCATTAATCAATTACCAGATAGTCCAGAAAAAAAAATTATTCGTAAAGTAACTATGTCATTATTAGACAGAACGATTTAAACTTTAAATCAGTATAAAACAACAAGAGATAGGCATCTTTCATCTGGCCTATGTCTTGTTGTTTTGTTTTAAAAACTTACGAGAATGGTAGAATTTTTATTTCTCAAAAAAACAGAAGTTTAAAAGGATACGCTTTCATTTTTTCACTTATAAATTTCTTTTGTGAACATTTCAGTAACAGCTAGTTTTCCAATACTTGTTTCATTTTACGCTTGCAACGGTCTAACGCATTTTTTATTTGCAGATTATCACAATTTAATTGCTGAGCAATCTCATCAATTTCTTTATTTTTTAAGTACAGAGAAAACACTTGCTGCTCTAAATTTGACAATGTATGGTGATAGCCAGCTAATTTTTCTTTAACTTGTAAAATATCTAACGCAGACAGTCCTTCTTTTCCATTCATTATGTACTGAGGACTCATTCCCTTTTCTAACATGCCATCTAATGATTCAGCAATTTTTTCGATCCGCCGTTTCTTAGCCATATCTTTTCGAATCAAACTGAAAATATGGTGTTTAAAATTCAACTTGTAGAAATTTCCAAACGTGTGTCCTTTACCTTTATCGTAAGTTTGTATTGTCTTGTGAAAGACCATCCGCGCTTCTTGCCATAAATCTTCTTGCTCATAACTTTTAAGGTAGTACTCTTTTGTTAAATTGGTTACCAAAGGATGATAACGCCTAAATAAAATTTGGAACGGATACCCATCTCCATTTTTGATTATGTTGATCAATTCGTCGTCGCTCATAAGTGAGATTGCATCTTCTTCATTGGCCAAACCTATTGCCTCCTTTAAGTGGCTGAACTAGTAAGATTAATTGGATAACGTTTGTTATTTAGATTGTCTACCATTCTCGAAAACTCTCAAAATAGCATTTAATATTTCGTTAAATCATCTCTCAATTTTTCCAATCTATCCATTTGATGATGCGACCAGGGTGAATTTCTACGATAACTTTGCAATCGATACTCTTTAGTATCGGCTTCAATTGCTTTTTTGATACGTTTGACATCACTAAAGAGTTCATTAGCTGATTTTCGCAAAGCACCTTTTTGAAAAACAATCCATTGTTCAGCAAGATCACTTGTGGCGACTGTCACTTGTGTAACTATCGTATTCTCAATTCCAACAACACGTTCTATATAACTATCCGCAGTTTCTCCTTCTTTCGTGAAAACAACCGTTAATTGATATTTTTCATACGATTTTTGGATCCCAGGAACAA
>NZ_ABHH01000054.1:0-6305 GCF_000171855.1 Carnobacterium sp. AT7
CAATAAATCCGGACAACGCTTGCCACCTACGTATTACCGCGGCTGCTGGCACGTAGTTAGCCGTGGCTTTCTGGTTAGATACCGTCAGGGGATGAGCAGTTACTCTCATCCTTATTCTTCTCTAACAACAGAGTTTTACGATCCGAAAACCTTCTTCACTCACGCGGCATTGCTCCGTCAGACTTTCGTCCATTGCGGAAGATTCCCTACTGCTGCCTCCCGTAGGAGTCTGGGCCGTGTCTCAGTCCCAGTGTGGCCGATCACCCTCTCAGGTCGGCTACGTATCATCGCCTTGGTGAGCCATTACCTCACCAACTAGCTAATACGCCGCGGGTCCATCCATAAGCGGTAGCCGAAGCCACCTTTCTTCCATTCGTCAGGAGACGATTAGAAATATGCGGTATTAGCATCCGTTTCCGAATGTTATCCCCCTCTTATGGGCAGGTTACCCACGTGTTACTCACCCGTCCGCCACTCTTTAACTTCGATGGGTGCAAGCACCCGATGAAGTTAAAGCGTTCGACTTGCATGTATTAGGCATGCCGCCAGCGTTCGTCCTGAGCCAGGATCAAACTCTCATATAAAATGATGCTTGAAGCTCATTATTGAATTGCTAGCGAATAATTATTCACTATTTTGTTACTGTTGACTCAGCACTGCTGAGTCACCCTCACATTTGGTTCGTCTTACTTTGTTTAGTTTTCAAAGGTCTAAAGCTTGCTGTGTCAGTTCTTGACAACTTCTAAATTATAGCAGTTGGTTTTTAACTTGTCAACAAGTTTTTGATAAATATTTTTTTAATTGAATATTTATCCATTTGTCAGCTCGTGTAACTCATGAGGACTTAAATAGATTAACATATTTTATTACGCTTTGTCAACATTATTTTTACAATAATTTTTCGACAACTATTAGGTCTATCACTTATTTCTCTTAGCGACATCAATTACTATAACAAGTTTTTTACGACTGGTCAATAAAAAGATATTGTTTTTTTTACTTTTTTTTCAAAAGCGTATAATTTATCATTTTGTTGCATTTTAATCTGTATTACTTCTAAATGAAACAAACAAAATGAACGATCTATAAAAATACATTTTATATAATCGTTCGTTTTTCGAAAATTCAGTTTAAGTTATATTGATACAAATTAAAGTCACTTATTTGTTCTCCAGCGTTAAAATCTTCTTTACACTTGATGAATTCAAATTTCTCTTTAAGATATAACTGGTTTAAAAAAACATTACTGGCAATGCAATCTAACCGGATACCCTTTTTATGTTCGCTTTCAGCGTACTCTTTTGCTGCATTGATCATCAAATGTGAAATTCCTTTTCCAGCTTTATCTCTTTTTATATTTAAACGATGAAGATAGTAAAAGTCACCACTTGTATTTTCTCCCCATAAAGCAGTATCCCACTCACTTTGATTGTCCCATAATATAAACATCCCAGCTAATTCATTATTCAGTGTTCCATAGAATACTTCTCCTCTATCAATTGCACTTGCTGTATCATGATTATCTTTACCATCTAATATTCCATTCCATTGTAGCGAACCTTTAGCTTTTAACCATAGTGCCGTTTCTCTAAGTAATGCATCAATCATTTTAACATCTTTAGGTTTTGCTTGGTGAAGCGCAAAAATATCACTCATGTTTTACTCCTTTCTTCTATATAGATAGTTGAATACCATAATAGAAGACAATTTTTAGTTATTAGCATACTTTACTACAAAAGTTGTTTATCATTCAATACTAATTGACACCTAAAACCTGAAGTTTATTATGATTTAGTATAAATTGGCTAAAAAGATTATAAACTTTGTATTTCGGAATATTTAATCTTCATTAGAGATTTTCTCTTTAGTAGCATCACTAATGTCAGGATTATCGATCCTTTTTTAGTTGTATTTTAACTGATTTTTGCTTTAACACTGTTATTTTAACTCCTACCTTGATTCTCTTTTAGAATTTTACTATTAGACTCCAATCTCTAACTGCTAATCCAGCGACAAAGATTTAACAATTAGCTTCTTATTATTTAAGCCTAACTATAAAAAAACATCCTAGACAAAAGTGTCTAAGATGTTTTTTTATAGTTGTTACTTTATTCTCGATTGATTATAGACGTGCGTTTAATTCTTTAGCTAATTCTTCAAATCCTGGTTTTCCTAGTAAAGCGAACATATTTTTCTTGTAAGCTTCAACACCTGGTTGGTCAAATGGGTTAACACCATTTAAGTAACCAGATACACCGATTGCGATTTCGAAGAAGTACATCATGTAACCTAATGTGTAAGCATCTTGTTGAGGAATTGTTACGATTAGGTTAGGTACATCTCCATCAGTATGAGCCAATAAAGTTCCTTGGAATGCTTTCGTATTTACGTAGTCGATACCTTTTCCTTCTAAATAACCTAAGCCATCTAGATCTTCTTCAGTAGAAGGAATAGCAATATCAAATTTTGGTTTATCTACTTTAATAACCGTTTCAAAGATATTACGTTGTCCTTCTTGGATGTATTGTCCCATTGAGTGAAGGTCAGTTGAGAAGTTTACACTTGAAGGGTAGATCCCTTTTTGGTCTTTTCCTTCTGATTCTCCAGCTAATTGTTTCCACCATTCAGAGAAGTATTGCAATGACGGTTCGTAGTTTACTAAAATTTCCGTTGTTTTTCCTTTACGATAGAAAACATTACGTAATACTGCATATTGATAAGCAGCATTTTCTTCGATTTTATCACTTGAAAATGCAACTGATGCATCTGCTGCACCTTTCATCAATTGATCAATGTCTGCTCCACTTGCTGCAATCGGCAATAAACCTACTGCTGTCAATACAGAGAAACGTCCGCCAACATCATCAGGAATGATGAATGATTCATAGCCTTGTGCATTTGCTTCTTGTTTTAAAGCTCCGCGTTCTTTATCTGTAGTAGCATAAATACGTGATTTAGCTTCTTCCGCACCATATTTCTTTTCTAATAATTCTTTAAATACTCTAAACGCAATAGCCGGTTCAGTTGTTGTACCAGATTTAGAAATAATATTTACTGAGAAATCACGGTCTCCAATTGCTTCAATCAAATTATGCAAATAACTTGAACTAATGCTATTTCCAGCAAAAAGAACTTGTGGAGCTTTACGCGTTTCTTTATCAAGTAAATTAACAAAAGAATGATTTAAGAAATCAATTGCAGCTTTTGAACCTAAATAAGATCCTCCAATTCCAATAACAACAAGAACTTCTGAATCGTTTTGGATTTTCTTAGCTGCTTCTTTGATACGAGCAAATTCTTCTTTATCATAATTTGTTGGTAAATCGATCCAACCTAGGTATTCATTACCTGCTCCAGTCCCTTTACGTAACATTTCATCAGCAGTTGTGACCTGTTGTTGTAAGTTCGTAATTTCATGTGGTTGTACAAATTTTTCAACATTTGAATAATCAAATTTAATATGACCCACGTAAACCCCTCCAATTAATTGTTTTAAAGAATAAAAAAGCTATCTTCATACTAGTTAACTTTAGTTGTTTTAATGGAAAAAAGCAAGCAAAAACGGCATTTCTTATTCAAGAAATGCCGTTAAAGAATGATTTTATTTAAATTGTGGTACCCCTGAAATTTCCCATTTTTCTAACGTTTTTGTTAATTCATCAGAATGCAGCCAAGATAAAGAATTATCGTTGTTTTCAGTTAGAAGTCTATGATCAACTTCAACATCTAGAAATTCAAAAACAAATAACGGAATCCGGTTATCATTCACTACTGCATTTGTCAGTTCATATAGTTTTAAATCAGATGCTTCGATTGGTAAGATTGTTTTTAATTTATCTATTATACTTGCTAAACCTGTTTTAGTGTCATTGATTTCAGTGGTAGTGAAAAAATCCATTTCAGTTTCTTTTTTTACCAAAAAAACATATTTTCCCTCTGGTCCTTTTGCCATTATCGTCCCAGCTACCAATCTTTTTTCTGTCATTAGTTTACACCTCTGGTATAGTTTTAAGCGCATTTGTTTTGTGTATAGTAGGCCAATTCTCTTTTTTAAAACATCATTCTATTTTTTTCATCTTCTTTTGCTTCTTCAATCCAATTGGGGATTGCTTCTTTTATTGTACTAAAGCCTAACTTTCCGACTTTTTCATGATGTTGTCGTCTCTTCTTAGGGTGATATTGAAATGTTGTACTTTCTTCTAATGCTCTTAATGATAAGCTGATTTTTTTTGTGTATTCATCAATATCTAGCACCATCACTTCAATTTCATTTCCCACTGCTAGTACTTCACTTAAGTCTTTAACAAAACCATGCTTGCATTCTGAGATATGGATAAGCCCTTGTGTTTCTTCATCAAGAGAAACAAAAGCACCATAAGGTTGAATTCCAGTAATTTTGCCTTTAATGACCATGCCAATTTTATAATTCATACTATCTCCTCACTTACCCATTTCTTAAGTATTTTTTTGCTAGTTTTATTTTAGCACAAATAACAATGTAACATATTCAGAATACGTTTTCATTTTAACGTTACTTTAATTTTTTTATCATCCTTAGCGAGAAATAGATATCTATTTTGTTTACTAGTATAATTAATGAAACGATTATGACTATTTTTTTGACTGGAGGAATTGGTATATGAACCTAAATTTTGATGAACTCATTGATCGAAATGGACAAAATAGCATTAAATGGGGTTATTCAAAAAAATTATTTGGTGAAGGCGATATTCTACCTATGTGGGTAGCCGATATGGACTTTGCCAACGCACCGATAATTTTAGATGTGCTAAAAAAATTAGTGGACCACCGTATTTTAGGTTACGCTTATCCTCCTGACTCACTTTACCAGGCCATTATAGACTGGCAAAAAGATCGCCATCATTTGCAATTAACCGCTCATGATATTTTATTTTCCCCTGGAGTTGTTCCAAGTATCGCTTTATTGATCCAAACGTTCACAAAAGAACAAGATGCAGTGCTTATTCATGACCCCGTCTACACACCTTTCGAGCAAATGGTAACCCTAAATAACCGACGAGTAATTCGGTCTCCTTTAACTATTGAAGAGGGTTTATTTAAAATGGATTTTACCATTATGGAACAGCAATTCAAACAAGAAAGAGTAAAATTAGTTCTATTAAGTAACCCGCAAAATCCTGGCGGGCGCGTTTGGACAAAGCAAGAACTCAGCCAGTTAGCCAATCTTTGCCAAAAATATCAGGTCCTTTTATGTAGCGATGAAATACATGGCGATTTAGTCTATCAGCCTGAAGACTTTGTTTCCGTTGCGAGCATCAATGAACAGTACAAAGAATTCGTCATCACTCTCACTGCAGCTACCAAAACATTTAATTTAGCAGGCATTAAAAACTCTATGATTTTCGTACAGAACGAAACTTTGCGAAATGCATTGATACAAGCACAAGCAAAGACCGAACAAAACAGCATCAATACATTTGGCTATGCTGCTACGGAAGCTGCTTTTGCGTCAGGCGGACCTTGGTTAGAAGAACTTTTAGCTTATTTAAACGTTAATTTAGAAACCATTTGTGCTTTTTTTGATACTGAATTGCCTGATGTTCCTTATATGAAACCACAAGGAACTTATCTGTTCTGGTTCGATTGCTCGTCTCTAGACCTTCCTGTTGATCAACTGACCAATCATTTTGCACAAGTTGGTAAAATCGGTTTAAATGCCGGTTCTGATTATGGTCCTGCCGGAAATCAGTTTATGCGTTTAAATTTCGCTGCTCCTCATGCAATGGTTATAGAAAGTTTAAAACGCATAAAATATGCTTTTGACAATCCGGTTGGCTAATTGCCCAATAAAAAAATGATGACTGAGAGAACTCAATCATCATTTTTTATTAATAAGCTAACGACATTTGTTCTAGCTTATTCTTTTTTATTAACCTAAGACGATACTTTCAATAACAATATCGTTTACAGGTTTGTCTTGAGGTCCGCGTTTAACATTTTGGATGCTTTCTACAACGTCCATTCCTTCAATCACATGACCAAATACAGTATGACGGTTGTCTAACCAAGGTGTTCCACCGTTTGTTTTGTATGCTTCAACAACTTCAGAAGCATATCCAGCAGCTTCAAGTTGACTGATCATATTTGCCGGTGTTTGAGAAGCTGATACGATAAAGAATTGGCTTCCATTTGTATTTGGACCAGCATTAGCCATTGAAAGAGCACCTTTAAGGTTAAATGCTTTATCTGAGAATTCATCTTCAAAAGAATTTCCCCAAATACTTTCTCCGCCCATACCTGTTCCGGTTGGGTCTCCACCTTGA
>NZ_ABHH01000053.1:0-6587 GCF_000171855.1 Carnobacterium sp. AT7
ATCGTATAGATGAGGCAAGCCTTTATACAAAGGCTTGCCTCTTTTTATTTGAAAAATCTTACGCTATAAAAAGTGTTGCATCACTATTACACAAAAATACGGAGGCGATTAAAAATGAAAACTTATCTAACAGATCGTATGTACAAAGCATCATCAGGAATCGCGAATGCTATTTTTGTAACAATCGGAGTTGGGCTATTATTAGAAACAATTGGAAATATGACCGGTCTTAGTATCTTAGTTATTATTGGAACAGCTGTAAAAATGCTGATGGCTCCTGCTATTGGAGCTGGTATCGCAGTTATGTTAGGTGGAAATACGTTGACCATTTTTAGTGCGATGGCTGCTGGAGCAATCGGCGCCGGTGCTATTCAAACAACAGCAGACGGAATGATCACTATTGCAACTGGTGAACCGATTGGCTGTTTGATTGCCGCTACAATCGCCACTTTTGTTGGAAAACGTGTTTCAGGTAAAACACCATTAGATATGATGGCTATCCCTATTGCAGCAATTTTAGCCGGTGGCTTAGCTGGCTATTACTTAAATCTCGTTATTGCTCCATTTTTGAGTACGGTGAGTGCTGTTATTTCTGCCTCAGTTGCTGGTTCGCCTGTTATTGGCGCAGCAGTTATCTCAGTTGTTGGGGGACTGGTGTTAATGTCTCCTGCTTCTTCGGCCGCTATTGCAATCGCATTGAATCTAGATCCTGTTTCAAGTGCTGCTATGCTAGTAGGAACAACGAGTATGTATATCGCATTTTCATTTGTCTCTATTCGTCAAAATAATCTTGGTGGATTTTTAGCCCAATTTGTTTGCACACCTAAAGTTCAACTGCCAAATATCGTTAAAAATCCTCGGATTTTAATTGGACCAACTGTTGCTGCTGCAATTGCTGCACCCATTTCAACTGTTGCTCTTGGTTTTACAGCTCCCAGTGCTTTGGGCGGACTAGGTTTTTGTTCATTAATTTCTCCACTAAATATTTTCGTCTCTCAAGGAGCAGGATCATTTGCTGTTTATATCGTTACTGCTTGTTTAGTACCTATTGCTATTACTGTAGTCGTTAATAAACTATTAGAAAAAGCTAGTTGGTTGCGTAAAGGAGATATGGCTTTAGTAGTAGAGTAATCTGATGGACTACTAAATTCGCATCTTAAATAATCAACTCAATGACAAGTAAAAAGAGAGAAAAATCCTTTACGGATTTTTCTCTCTTTTTTTGATGGTCCCTACTGGGCTCGAACCAGCGACCCCTACCTTGTCGAGGTAGTGCTCTCCCAACTGAGCTAAGAAACCTTTATTTATTGGTGCGTCTACTGTTAGTATAAGCTACTATCGTTATTAAAGTAAAGCAGTTTTTAGCGTTAAAAAAAAAGAGTTGAGGAATCCTCAACTCTTTTTTTACTTTTATATTATACGTGAACTTTAGCAATCTTACCTTGTTCTACATAAACCATCAAAATTGAAATATCAGCTGGGTTAACACCACTGATACGGCTAGCCTGAGCAATGGTTTCAGGTTGAATTTTAATCAACTTTTCCTTTGCTTCAGTAGCGATACCATTAATAGAAGCATAATCAATATTTTCAGGTATGCGTTTATTTTCCATCCGTTTTAACTTATCCACTTTTTGAGCAGCTTTAGCAATGTATCCTTCGTATTTCACTTGAATTTCTACCTGCTCTTCAACAGCCAATGGAAGTTCATAGTCACGAGGTACAAATGCTAAAAGATCTTGATAAGAAACTTCTGGACGACGCAAGAAGTCCTTCGCTAGAATACCATCTTTTAGCGGTGCTTGATTATTTTCAATCAAATAAGATTGGATTTCAGTAGTCGGTTTCAAACGAATTGAACCTAAACGTTCTATTTCTCCTTCAAATTGAGCTTTTTTCGCTACAAAGGTATCATAACGTTCTTTGGTTACCAATCCGATTTCATGACCAATTTCAGTTAATCTAAAATCAGCATTATCATGGCGTAATAATAAACGGTATTCTGCACGAGATGTCAACAAACGGTACGGTTCATTTGTACCTTTTGTTACCAAATCATCAATCATAACGCCAATATAGCCTTCACTACGTTTCATAACGAAAGGTTCTTTTCCTTGGACTTTAAGGGCTGCATTGATACCAGCCATAATTCCTTGTCCTGCTGCTTCTTCATAGCCAGAAGTTCCGTTCATTTGACCAGCAGTAAATAAATTTTCTACTATTTTAGTTTCTAAGGATGGGCGCAATTGATGAGGGGTAACCACATCGTATTCAATTGCATAACCTGTTCGCATCATTTCTGCGTTTTCTAATCCTTCAATTGAATGGATGATATCTTGTTGAACATCTTCTGGAAGAGATGTCGACAATCCTTGCACATAAACTTCTTCCGTATTGCGTCCTTCAGGTTCTAAAAACAATTGATGTCTTGGTTTGTCACTAAAACGAACCACTTTATCTTCGATTGATGGGCAGTAACGAGCACCTACACCTTCAACAATTCCTGTAAACATTGGTGCGCGATGCAAGTTGTCTTGAATTTTTTGATGAGTAGCTTCATTTGTATAAGTTAACCAACATGATAATTGGTCTTTTAAATACGCACTGTTTGGCGTTTCATAACTAAAGTGGTTTGGTTTTTCATCCCCAGGTTGTTCTTCTGTCACGCTGTAGTCAATTGTTGAGGACTTAACTCTAGGTGGAGTACCAGTTTTAAAACGATTTAATTCAAATCCGTTTTCTAATAAACTTTCAGATAGTTTAATCGACGGTTGTGAATTATTTGGACCAGAAGAATATTTCAATTCACCGATAATGATTTGGCCACGTGAAGATGTACCTGCTGTTAAAATAACAGCTTTAGAACGATAAATTGCACCAGTATTCGTGATAATTCCTTTGCATATACCGTCTTCGATAATCAGTTCGTCAGCGATTCCTTGTCTTAAAACTAGGTTTTCAGTTTCTTCAATTGTTTTTTTCATTTCGTTTGCATACATAAATTTATCCGCTTGTGCGCGTAGAGCTCGAACTGCTGGTCCCTTTCCGGTATTCAGCATTCTCATTTGGATATAAGTTTTGTCGATATTACGACCCATTTCACCGCCAAGAGCATCAATTTCTCGAACGACAACTCCTTTAGCCGGTCCTCCAATTGATGGATTACAAGGCATAAAAGCAACCATATCTAGGTTGATGGTGATCAAAAGCGTTTGGCTTCCCATTCGCGCTGCTGCTAATGCGGCTTCTGATCCAGCATGTCCTGCACCCACCACGATTACGTCAAAATTTCCAGCTTCATAATGATTCATTTAAACAGTCCCTTCTTTTCTGTATTTAGTTTTTCTATATAAATAGCAATTTTTTTATTAGTTGTACTGTATGTCTAAATAGGAAGTTTTGCATCCTTCTAGTTGAGCTGCGTTCGACAGGCTCTCGAAAAAAACGTAATTCTGTCAAGTTTAAGCGGTATGCTACAAATCCTATCTATTTTCCTAGACAGAATTGGCTGAATAGTTGGGTCAACAGTTCATCTTGGACACTGTCTCCTGTAATTTCACCTAATAGATCCCAACAACGTGTCATATCTATTTGAATCAAATCAACTGGCATGCCCATTTCTACTCCGCTGATTACTTCATCTAATGCTTCTTCGGCATCGTTCAATAATGCAATATGACGTACATTAGATACATAAGTAGCATCTCGTTCGCCTGTTTGACCAGTGAAAAAAAGATTTGCTATGTTTTTTTCTAAAACGTCAATTCCAGACTTAGACAAAATAGATGTTTTCACAATACTTTCTGGCTCTACGAGTGTTTCCAGTTCAGCTAAATCTAATTTATTTGGTAGATCCATTTTGTTTAAAATCACAATGCGACGGTGTTGATTGGTTGCTTCAATTAAAGCTTTATCTTCTATTGTTAAAGGTTCACTTTGATTAAATACTAACAAAACTAAATCAGCATCACTTAACGCTTGGCGGCTTCGTTCTACGCCAATACGTTCAATAATATCTTCTGTTTCGCGAATACCTGCCGTATCGATCAATTTTAGTGGCACTCCTCTGACGCTGATGTATTCTTCAATAACATCTCGTGTAGTACCAGCAATATCTGTAACGATAGCTTTCTCTTCATCTAATAGGTAATTCAGCAAGCTCGATTTCCCAACATTTGGGCGGCCAATGATTGCTGTTGCGAGTCCTTCTCTTAAAATCTTCCCTTGACTAGCAGTTGCTAGCAATTGCTGAATCGAAGCTTTAACTAACTTAGCCTTTTCAATTAACAATTTTGATGTCATTTCTTCGACATCATCGTATTCAGGGTAATCAATATTTACTTCAACTTGAGCTAATGTATCTAGTATATCCATACGCAAGTTACGAATTAAATGAGACAAATTTCCATCTAATTGTTTTAATGCCACATGCATAGCTCTATCTGTTTTAGCACGTATCAAATCCATTACGGCTTCTGCTTGAGATAAATCAATTCGCCCATTCAAGAAAGCCCGTTTTGTAAATTCACCGGGTTCAGCTAAGCGAGCGCCATTTTGTAAAACACATTGCAAGACTTGATTGACCGAAGTAATACCACCATGACAATTGATTTCAACGACATCTTCTCTAGTGAACGTTTTGGGCTCACGCATAACAGATACCATCACTTCATCAATTGTTTCATTTGTTTTAGGATTTTCAATATGGCCATAGTGAATAGTATGACTCTTTTGTTCAGCCAGTGCTTTTGAACCAGATCTATAGACGCGATCTGCAATCTCAATCGCTTGGTCTCCGCTCAATCTTACGATTCCTATTGCACCTTCACCTGGAGGCGTCGAAATAGCCGCAATGGTTTCAAATTCTAATGTCACTCTCGCTCACTCCTTCTATTTTTTTGCACGAAAAAAGTGCCCACTCCACCCTTAAGCTGTTTGCAAAAGGAATGGAAAGCACTTTGACTACTTTTATCATTCAGATAAGATTATTTAATTTTTAGTGGTTTCATTCATAATTTTGTTGTTCCGTTAAGACTATACAAGTTCTCTAACTATTTGTCAACAACATCAGCTGATTTTATTTTATAAAAATTCAGCGCAGTTGACTCACCATTATTTTGCTTTAATACTGATACTTATTTCTTCATATTCAGCTTCGTTGTAACTATCTAGGAGTCCTTTTTCTTGAATAGCTTTTTTTGAAACAACTTTTTGGATTAGTTTACTGTTGATTGTTTTTTCAAAAGGAAAGACATCCAATGCAATTGTATGCTCATCAATCCAGCTTGGCATCATAGTTGTTTCTGTTAATCCAAGTTTTGTCGATAGCGAAAGGCCTTTTTTGAAGAATGGGTGACTGGTTTCTTCTGTAGCACCAGGTTCATTCACACAAGCGAATACAGATAAGGTATCTCCAAGTGCCAACAAGGCATAGTGAAATTCAAATAGTTGTTCATTAAATTCGTCCAAATCAGCAATGATCCGTTTTTTTCTTACCTCTTCTTGTTTGAGAAAATCCTGTGATTCTATTGATGTGTCTTTTAAAAAGAACTGAATGTAATGTCTACTACAAAGCAACGCTGCATAAGTATCAACTTTTTCAACTTCATCAATCCCATACGTATAGAAAATAGTTTTTGGAGCTTTAGGAAAATCAAAAAGAGAGAACGGAACTTGCTTTTTATCATTCCAAAAAGGGCTTTTATCTAGCTTCTCCCAACCATAATCGTGCATGCGAACAGCATACTCAACTGACTTTCTTAACTGCTCCCCTTGGAATAAAGTAGTTTTCCATTGAGCTATAACATCTCCTGCAAACTCTGCATGATTTTTTTGTTCAATCATGACAAACTCAGCTTCACGTTCTCTAATAATCATACCAACACATCCTCTCAACTTGATTCAATTAGTCAACTTCGAATATTTGTTTTATTGACGACCATTTCCTTTTTAGTATACCACTAATTTCATCGTTAGTTTTATTTATAAATAACTTCAAATTCTTCACAAACTACCGGGATGTGTTCATGAAAAGTTAAGCCTTTTTTTGTGTAAGATTGGTTAAAAAAATCTTTGTGAACGGCTCTCCAGTAGTGCAATGACCGATCTCCTTCCCCTTCTTTATAAGCATGTTCATTAGATACCTCTATAAAAGGAATAACCGTCACTTTAATTGTTTTTGTGATGCATACCGCTTCTTCATTCGCATCTAGAATAATGTTTAATTCGCCTTCTTCGGGTAGAGCTTCATTTTCCAAGGCATACTCTTCAAAAGCAGAAGCTGTAGCTGTTTTAATATTTTCAATCGTTAACCGTGCTAATTCATCTGGTTCGACTCCATAGCTCCAAGCTTGATATGTTTTATTTTGATATTCTGGATGGGCTGAAATAAATTCGCGCCACATTTGTTGTTCCTTCATGATTTCACTCCTTCATTATAAATTAAAGCGAATAACTAATAATATCAATTGATGTAGCGGGTAATAGATGTAGCCAATAATTTTAGGCATTTTTTTAGTAGGACTATATGTATCTATTAATAGTAGAAAAATGGCTAAACAAGCAAAAATTTGGACTGAGGAGCCTGC
>NZ_ABHH01000052.1:0-7790 GCF_000171855.1 Carnobacterium sp. AT7
AAGCACGTGGAGAGTATCCTACTTATATGGAGCGTTACTTCAATGAGAATAATGTTACTATTCATAAAGAACGTGGAGATGATGAAATTTTAAAAGCTTATCCAGTCGATTTCATTTCATTTAGTTATTATATGTCTATAACGACGAGTTCAGATCCACAAAAAGAACAAGTAGGTGGGAATTTTATCGAAGGTGTGAAAAATAACTATTTGGAAACCTCAGATTGGGGATGGCAAATTGACCCAATCGGATTGAGATGGACACTTAATGACTTTTATGATCGCTACCAATTGCCTTTGTTCATTGTTGAAAATGGTCTAGGAGCTTACGATAAAGTAGAAGAAGATGGAAGCATCCATGATACTTACCGTATCGATTATCTACAAAAACATATTGAACAAATGAAAGAAGCGGTTAAAGATGGTGTTGATTTAATGGGTTACACCAGTTGGGGAGCAATTGATTTGGTTAGTGCATCCACTTCAGAAATGTCTAAACGATATGGGTACGTTTATGTTGATCAAGATGATGAAGGGAATGGAACGTTAGAGCGTTCTAGAAAAGATTCATTCTTTTGGTATAAAAAAGTTATTGAGACGAACGGAATGGATTTAAGTAATTAGAGCAGAACGTTTTTTTAGAGAATCGCTGCAACTTCTAAAATAAGTGATCGAATAAAAGGAGAAGATGACTTTGACAGTAGAACAATTTCCAAAGAGTTTTTTATGGGGCGGAGCAGTTGCTGCAAACCAATTAGAAGGAGCGTATAATGAAGATGGTAAAGGGTTAACCGTACAAGATGTAACACCAAGTGGCGGATTTGGTCCAATAACGGACGAACCGACAGAAGATAATCTGAAATTAATCGGAATTGATTTTTATCACCGCTATAAAGAAGACGTTAAATTATTTGCAGAAATGGGATTTAAAACATTCCGTACGTCAATCGCGTGGTCTCGTATTTTTCCTAATGGAGATGAAACAGAACCGAATGAAGCGGGTCTACAATTTTACGATGATTTATTTGATGAACTACTTAAATACGGTATTGAGCCCTTAATTACACTTTCTCATTATGAAACTCCGCTTCATTTAGCTAAAGAGTATGATGGCTGGGTCAACCGTAAAATGATTGGGTTTTATGAAAATTATGTACGCACAGTCTTTACACGCTATAAAGGAAAAGTGAAATATTGGTTGACGTTTAACGAAATCAATTCGATTTTACATGCTCCTTTTATGAGCGGTGGGATTTCTACAGCACCTGAAAAATTAACGCAAAAAGATTTGTATCAAGCTGTCCATCATGAATTGGTAGCAAGTGCATTGGCTACAAAGATTGGCCATGAAATTATGCCCGACGCACAAATCGGATGTATGGTCTTAGCTATGCCAACTTACCCTTTAACACCGAATCCAGATGATGTTATTGCTGTAATGGAAGCTGAGCGAAAAAACTATTTCTTCTCAGATGTACATGTTCGAGGAACTTATCCAGGTTATATGAAACGATTCTTCCGTGAAAATGCGATTGAGTTAGATTTTGGCCCAGAAGACGAGGAACTGTTAAAAAATACGGTAGATTTTATTTCATTTAGTTATTATATGAGTTCTACAGAAACAGCTGATGAAAGTAAGCGAGAAGCTGGTAAAGGAAATATTTTAGGAGGTATACCTAACCCTTATTTAGAAGCTTCAGAATGGGGTTGGCAAATTGACCCGAAAGGATTAAGAATCGTATTAAATGATTTCTGGGATCGTTATCAAAAACCATTGTTTATTGTTGAGAATGGTTTAGGGGCTAACGATGAATTAATTACAGATGAAAATGGTAATAAAACGGTGAATGATGATTACCGTATCAATTATTTGAATGACCATTTGGTTCAAGTTGGAGAAGCACTTAAAGATGGCGTAGAAGTAATGGGATATACAACTTGGGGCTGTATCGATTTAGTTAGTGCTTCAACCGCAGAATTAAAGAAACGTTATGGATTTATCTATGTCGATCGTCATGATGATGGTACTGGGACATTAAAACGATATAAAAAGAAAAGTTTCTCCTGGTATAAAAAAGTCATTGAGACAAACGGAACGAGCTTGATTGAAAAATAACAATGAAAAATCTTTGTACGATTAAATCCGTACAGAGATTTTTTATTGCAAAAGAATAACTAGTAGCTAAATTTTTTATACATATATTTTAGAATAAATATGTAATAGACAAAGCACGTTAAAATTACTTTACGATGCGTAATTTTTTTACGATAATGTTCGTTTTTTCATCAGTTTTACCGATGGTGTATTATGGAATTTTATTAAATGTTCATGTTTGTAAAAAAAGTTAATTTTATACTAAAAAATCGTTGACGAATGTTGGCTTCACTGGTATATTAGTAGATGTTGTTGAGGTAATTCATTCAAAACAACGAAAAAATAAATTAAAAAAGTTGTTGACAGACGACATCGAACGTGATATTATTAGTAAGTTGTCAAAACGAAACAATCAACTTTAGACCTTTGAAAACTAAACAAAGTAAGACGAACCAAATGTGAGGGTGACTCAGCAGTGCTGAGTCAACAGTAACAAAATAGTGAATAATTATTCGCTAGCAATTCAATAATGAGCTTCAAGCATCATTTTATATGAGAGTTTGATCCTGGCTCAGGACGAACGCTGGCGGCATGCCTAATACATGCAAGTCGAACGCTTTAATTTCACCGGGTGCTTGCACCCATCGAAGTTAAGGAGTGGCGGACGGGTGAGTAACACGTGGGTAACCTGCCCATAAGAGGGGGATAACATTCGGAAACGGATGCTAATACCGCATATTTCTAATCGTCTCCTGACGAATGGAAGAAAGGTGGCTTCGGCTACCGCTTATGGATGGACCCGCGGCGTATTAGCTAGTTGGTGAGGTAATGGCTCACCAAGGCGATGATACGTAGCCGACCTGAGAGGGTGATCGGCCACACTGGGACTGAGACACGGCCCAGACTCCTACGGGAGGCAGCAGTAGGGAATCTTCCGCAATGGACGAAAGTCTGACGGAGCAATGCCGCGTGAGTGAAGAAGGTTTTCGGATCGTAAAACTCTGTTGTTAGAGAAGAACAAGGATGAGAGTAACTGCTCATCCCCTGACGGTATCTAACCAGAAAGCCACGGCTAACTACGTGCCAGCAGCCGCGGTAATACGTAGGTGGCAAGCGTTGTCCGGATTTATTGGGCGTAAAGCGAGCGCAGGCGGTTCTTTAAGTCTGATGTGAAAGCCCCCGGCTCAACCGGGGAGGGTCATTGGAAACTGGAGAACTTGAGTGCAGAAGAGGAGAGTGGAATTCCACGTGTAGCGGTGAAATGCGTAGATATGTGGAGGAACACCAGTGGCGAAGGCGACTCTCTGGTCTGTAACTGACGCTGAGGCTCGAAAGCGTGGGGAGCAAACAGGATTAGATACCCTGGTAGTCCACGCCGTAAACGATGAGTGCTAAGTGTTGGAGGGTTTCCGCCCTTCAGTGCTGCAGCTAACGCATTAAGCACTCCGCCTGGGGAGTACGACCGCAAGGTGAAACTCAAAGGAATGACGGGACCGCACAAGCGGTGGAGCATGTGGTTTAATTCGAAGCAACGCGAAGAACCTACCAGGTCTTGACATCCTTTGACAATCCTAGAGATAGGACTTTCCCTTCGGGGACAAAGTGACAGGTGGTGCATGGTTGTCGTCAGCTCGTGTCGTGAGATGTTGGGTTAAGTCCCGCAACGAGCGCAACCCCTATTATTAGTTGCCAGCATTCAGTTGGGCACTCTAGTGAGACTGCCGGTGATAAACCGGAGGAAGGTGGGGATGACGTCAAATCATCATGCCCCTTATGACCTGGGCTACACACGTGCTACAATGGATGGTACAACGAGTCGCAAGGTCGCGAGGCCAAGCTAATCTCTTAAAGCCATTCTCAGTTCGGATTGCAGGCTGCAACTCGCCTGCATGAAGCCGGAATCGCTAGTAATCGCGGATCAGCACGCCGCGGTGAATACGTTCCCGGGTCTTGTACACACCGCCCGTCACACCACGAGAGTTTGTAACACCCGAAGTCGGTGAGGTAACCCTTTTGGGAGCCAGCCGCCTAAGGTGGGACAGATAATTGGGGTGAAGTCGTAACAAGGTAGCCGTATCGGAAGGTGCGGCTGGATCACCTCCTTTCTAAGGAAACTAACGGAAACCCACACATTCGTACTTACTTTGTTTAGTTTTGAGAGGTCTAATCTTCTCATTAATATAATATCTTATTGAAGTGCCTAATACGTTGGGCCTATAGCTCAGCTGGTTAGAGCGCACGCCTGATAAGCGTGAGGTCGATGGTTCGAGTCCATTTAGGCCCACTTTTCATTTGCACAAATAATATAAGATGTTTGCTCTTGGGGCCTTAGCTCAGCTGGGAGAGCGCCTGCCTTGCACGCAGGAGGTCAGCGGTTCGATCCCGCTAGGCTCCATTGCAACTTTAGTTGCGAAAATTTAAGTTGTTCTTTGAAAACTGGATAAAGTTAAAAATTGTAATTCAAGTAAGAAACCAGAAACACACCGAAAATTTTTAAAAGTAAGTTTTTAAGGTTCTCATCGAAAGATGAGTATTGAAAATTAACGATTAACCATAGGTTAAGTTAATAAGGGCGCACGGTGAATGCCTTGGCACTAGGAGCCGATGAAGGACGGGACTAACGCCGATATGCTTTGGGGAGCTGTAAGTGAGCTTTGATCCAAAGATTTCCGAATGGGGGAACCCAGCATCTTTTATAGGATGTTACTGCTGACTGAATACATAGGTCAGTAGAGGTAGACGCAGAGAACTGAAACATCTAAGTACCTGCAGGAAGAGAAAGAAAAATCGATTCCCTGAGTAGCGGCGAGCGAAACGGGAATAGCCCAAACCAGAAAGCTTGCTTTCTGGGGTTGTAGGACTGAACACATAGAGTCATAAATGATTTTGGTAGGAGAAGCGACCTGGAAAGGTCTGCCGAAGAAGGTAAAAGCCCTGTATCCGAAACCAAATTCACTCTGATCAGTATCCTGAGTACGGCGGAACACGAGAAATTCCGTCGGAATCCGGGAGGACCATCTCCCAAGGCTAAATACTCCCTAGTGACCGATAGTGAACCAGTACCGTGAGGGAAAGGTGAAAAGAACCTCGGAAGAGGAGTGAAATAGCCCCTGAAACCGTGTGCCTACAAATAGTTAAAGCCCGTTAATGGGTGATAGCGTGCCTTTTGTAGAATGAACCGGCGAGTTACGATCCCATGCGAGGTTAAGTTGATGAGACGGAGCCGCAGCGAAAGCGAGTCTGAATAGGGCGAATGAGTATGTGGTCGTAGACCCGAAACCAAGTGATCTACCCATGTCCAGGTTGAAGGTGCGGTAATACGCACTGGAGGACCGAACCCACGTATGTTGAAAAATGCGGGGATGAGGTGTGGGTAGCGGAGAAATTCCAATCGAACTTGGAGATAGCTGGTTCTCTCCGAAATAGCTTTAGGGCTAGCCTCGGAATTAGAATCATGGAGGTAGAGCAACTGTTTGGACTAGGGGCCCTTCTCGGGTTACCGAATTCAGATAAACTCCGAATGCCATTGATTTATATCCGGGAGTCAGACTGCGAGTGATAAGATCCGTAGTCGAAAGGGAAACAGCCCAGACCACCAGCTAAGGTCCCAAAGTTTATGTTAAGTGGAAAAGGATGTGGAGTTGCTTAGACAACTAGGATGTTGGCTCAGAAGCAGCCATCATTTAAAGAGTGCGTAATAGCTCACTAGTCGAGTGACCCTGCGCCGAAAATTTACCGGGGCTAAACATAACACCGAAGCTGTGGATAGAACCATTGGTTCTATGGTAGGAGAGCGTTCTAAGGGCGTTGAAGCTAGATCGTGAGGACTAGTGGAGCGCTTAGAAGTGAGAATGCCGGTATGAGTAGCGAAAGACGGGTGAGAATCCCGTCCACCGAATGACTAAGGTTTCCTGGGGAAGGCTCGTCCTCCCAGGGTTAGTCGGGACCTAAGTCGAGGCCGAATGGCGTAGACGATGGACAACAGGTTGAGATTCCTGTACCAGTTTGTTTTGTTTGAACAATGGAGGGACACAGTAGGCTAAGGAATACGCGCTGTTGGATATGCGCGTCCAAGCAACAAGTTTTGAAGTGAGTCAAATGCTTGCTTCTTTAAGAACAAGTTGTGATGGGGAGGGAAATTAAGTACCGAAGTTCCCGATGTCACACTGTCAAGAAAAGCTTCTAGTTAGAAACAAACTGCCCGTACCGCAAACCGACACAGGTAGTCGAGGAGAGAATCCTAAGGTGTGCGAGAGAACTCTCGTTAAGGAACTCGGCAAAATGACCCCGTAACTTCGGGAGAAGGGGTGCTGACCAATTGGTCAGCCGCAGTGAATAGGCCCAGGCGACTGTTTATCAAAAACACAGGTCTCTGCAAAATCGTAAGATGACGTATAGGGGCTGACGCCTGCCCGGTGCTGGAAGGTTAAGAGGATGGGTTAGCTCTCGGGCGAAGCTCAGAATTGAAGCCCCAGTAAACGGCGGCCGTAACTATAACGGTCCTAAGGTAGCGAAATTCCTTGTCGGGTAAGTTCCGACCCGCACGAAAGGCGTAACGATCTGGGCACTGTCTCAACGAGAGACTCGGTGAAATTATAGTACCTGTGAAGATGCAGGTTACCCGCGACAGGACGGAAAGACCCCATGGAGCTTTACTGCAGTTTGATATTGAGTGTTTGTACAGCTTGTACAGGATAGGTAGGAGCCAATGAAGCCAGGACGCCAGTCTTGGTGGAGGCGTTGGTGGGATACTACCCTTGCTGTATGACCACTCTAACCCACAGCCCTTATCGGGCTGGGAGACAGTGTCTGACGGGCAGTTTGACTGGGGCGGTCGCCTCCTAAAGTGTAACGGAGGCGCCCAAAGGTTCCCTCAGAATGGTTGGAAATCATTCGCAGAGTGTAAAGGCATAAGGGAGCTTGACTGCGAGACCTACAAGTCGAGCAGGGACGAAAGTCGGGCTTAGTGATCCGGTGGTTCCGCATGGAAGGGCCATCGCTCAACGGATAAAAGCTACCCTGGGGATAACAGGCTTATCTCCCCCAAGAGTCCACATCGACGGGGAGGTTTGGCACCTCGATGTCGGCTCATCGCATCCTGGGGCTGTAGTCGGTCCCAAGGGTTGGGCTGTTCGCCCATTAAAGCGGTACGCGAGCTGGGTTCAGAACGTCGTGAGACAGTTCGGTCCCTATCCGTCGCGGGCGTAGGAAATTTGAGAGGAGCTGTCCTTAGTACGAGAGGACCGGGATGGACACACCTCTGGTGTACCAGTTGTTCTGCCAAGGGCATTGCTGGGTAGCTATGTGTGGACGGGATAAACGCTGAAAGCATCTAAGCGTGAAGCCCCCCTCAAGATGAGATTTCCCATCACGTAAGTGAGTAAGACCCCTGAGAGATGATCAGGTAGATAGGTTGGAAGTGGAAGTCTAGCGATAGATGGAGCGGACCAATACTAATCGGTCGAGGACTTAACCAAATTTTTTAAACGGTGTAAGACGGTTTCAGAACGAAAAACGATTTTTAACTTATCCAGTTTTGAGAGAACAACGTTCTCTTGATTGAAATTGTGTGGTGATGATGGCAAGAAGGTCACACCTGTTCCCATGCCGAACACAGAAGTTAAGCTTCTTAGCGCCGATGGTAGTGAAGGGTTTCCCTTTGTGAGAGTAGGACGTTGCCACGCAGATTCAATTAT
>NZ_ABHH01000051.1:0-8287 GCF_000171855.1 Carnobacterium sp. AT7
ATAATTGAATCTGCGTGGCAACGTCCTACTCTCACAAAGGGAAACCCTTCACTACCATCGGCGCTAAGAAGCTTAACTTCTGTGTTCGGCATGGGAACAGGTGTGACCTTCTTGCCATCATCACCACACAATTTCAATCAAGAGAACGTTGTTCTCTCAAAACTGGATAAGTTAAAAATCGTTTTTCGTTCTGAAACCGTCTTACACCGTTTAAAAAATTTGGTTAAGTCCTCGACCGATTAGTATTGGTCCGCTCCATCTATCGCTAGACTTCCACTTCCAACCTATCTACCTGATCATCTCTCAGGGGTCTTACTCACTTACGTGATGGGAAATCTCATCTTGAGGGGGGCTTCACGCTTAGATGCTTTCAGCGTTTATCCCGTCCACACATAGCTACCCAGCAATGCCCTTGGCAGAACAACTGGTACACCAGAGGTGTGTCCATCCCGGTCCTCTCGTACTAAGGACAGCTCCTCTCAAATTTCCTACGCCCGCGACGGATAGGGACCGAACTGTCTCACGACGTTCTGAACCCAGCTCGCGTACCGCTTTAATGGGCGAACAGCCCAACCCTTGGGACCGACTACAGCCCCAGGATGCGATGAGCCGACATCGAGGTGCCAAACCTCCCCGTCGATGTGGACTCTTGGGGGAGATAAGCCTGTTATCCCCAGGGTAGCTTTTATCCGTTGAGCGATGGCCCTTCCATGCGGAACCACCGGATCACTAAGCCCGACTTTCGTCCCTGCTCGACTTGTAGGTCTCGCAGTCAAGCTCCCTTATGCCTTTACACTCTGCGAATGATTTCCAACCATTCTGAGGGAACCTTTGGGCGCCTCCGTTACACTTTAGGAGGCGACCGCCCCAGTCAAACTGCCCGTCAGACACTGTCTCCCAGCCCGATAAGGGCTGTGGGTTAGAGTGGTCATACAGCAAGGGTAGTATCCCACCAACGCCTCCACCAAGACTGGCGTCCTGGCTTCATTGGCTCCTACCTATCCTGTACAAGCTGTACAAACACTCAATATCAAACTGCAGTAAAGCTCCATGGGGTCTTTCCGTCCTGTCGCGGGTAACCTGCATCTTCACAGGTACTATAATTTCACCGAGTCTCTCGTTGAGACAGTGCCCAGATCGTTACGCCTTTCGTGCGGGTCGGAACTTACCCGACAAGGAATTTCGCTACCTTAGGACCGTTATAGTTACGGCCGCCGTTTACTGGGGCTTCAATTCTGAGCTTCGCCCGAGAGCTAACCCATCCTCTTAACCTTCCAGCACCGGGCAGGCGTCAGCCCCTATACGTCATCTTACGATTTTGCAGAGACCTGTGTTTTTGATAAACAGTCGCCTGGGCCTATTCACTGCGGCTGACCAATTGGTCAGCACCCCTTCTCCCGAAGTTACGGGGTCATTTTGCCGAGTTCCTTAACGAGAGTTCTCTCGCACACCTTAGGATTCTCTCCTCGACTACCTGTGTCGGTTTGCGGTACGGGCAGTTTGTTTCTAACTAGAAGCTTTTCTTGACAGTGTGACATCGGGAACTTCGGTACTTAATTTCCCTCCCCATCACAACTTGTTCTTAAAGAAGCAAGCATTTGACTCACTTCAAAACTTGTTGCTTGGACGCGCATATCCAACAGCGCGTATTCCTTAGCCTACTGTGTCCCTCCATTGTTCAAACAAAACAAACTGGTACAGGAATCTCAACCTGTTGTCCATCGTCTACGCCATTCGGCCTCGACTTAGGTCCCGACTAACCCTGGGAGGACGAGCCTTCCCCAGGAAACCTTAGTCATTCGGTGGACGGGATTCTCACCCGTCTTTCGCTACTCATACCGGCATTCTCACTTCTAAGCGCTCCACTAGTCCTCACGATCTAGCTTCAACGCCCTTAGAACGCTCTCCTACCATAGAACCAATGGTTCTATCCACAGCTTCGGTGTTATGTTTAGCCCCGGTAAATTTTCGGCGCAGGGTCACTCGACTAGTGAGCTATTACGCACTCTTTAAATGATGGCTGCTTCTGAGCCAACATCCTAGTTGTCTAAGCAACTCCACATCCTTTTCCACTTAACATAAACTTTGGGACCTTAGCTGGTGGTCTGGGCTGTTTCCCTTTCGACTACGGATCTTATCACTCGCAGTCTGACTCCCGGATATAAATCAATGGCATTCGGAGTTTATCTGAATTCGGTAACCCGAGAAGGGCCCCTAGTCCAAACAGTTGCTCTACCTCCATGATTCTAATTCCGAGGCTAGCCCTAAAGCTATTTCGGAGAGAACCAGCTATCTCCAAGTTCGATTGGAATTTCTCCGCTACCCACACCTCATCCCCGCATTTTTCAACATACGTGGGTTCGGTCCTCCAGTGCGTATTACCGCACCTTCAACCTGGACATGGGTAGATCACTTGGTTTCGGGTCTACGACCACATACTCATTCGCCCTATTCAGACTCGCTTTCGCTGCGGCTCCGTCTCATCAACTTAACCTCGCATGGGATCGTAACTCGCCGGTTCATTCTACAAAAGGCACGCTATCACCCATTAACGGGCTTTAACTATTTGTAGGCACACGGTTTCAGGGGCTATTTCACTCCTCTTCCGAGGTTCTTTTCACCTTTCCCTCACGGTACTGGTTCACTATCGGTCACTAGGGAGTATTTAGCCTTGGGAGATGGTCCTCCCGGATTCCGACGGAATTTCTCGTGTTCCGCCGTACTCAGGATACTGATCAGAGTGAATTTGGTTTCGGATACAGGGCTTTTACCTTCTTCGGCAGACCTTTCCAGGTCGCTTCTCCTACCAAAATCATTTATGACTCTATGTGTTCAGTCCTACAACCCCAGAAAGCAAGCTTTCTGGTTTGGGCTATTCCCGTTTCGCTCGCCGCTACTCAGGGAATCGATTTTTCTTTCTCTTCCTGCAGGTACTTAGATGTTTCAGTTCTCTGCGTCTACCTCTACTGACCTATGTATTCAGTCAGCAGTAACATCCTATAAAAGATGCTGGGTTCCCCCATTCGGAAATCTTTGGATCAAAGCTCACTTACAGCTCCCCAAAGCATATCGGCGTTAGTCCCGTCCTTCATCGGCTCCTAGTGCCAAGGCATTCACCGTGCGCCCTTATTAACTTAACCTATGGTTAATCGTTAATTTTCAATACTCATCTTTCGATGAGAACCTTAAAAACTTACTTTTAAAAATTTTCGGTGTGTTTCTGGTTTCTTACTTGAATTACAATTTTTAACTTTATCCAGTTTTCAAAGAACAAGGTGTTACGATTTAAAAGATTGAGAAGATTAGACCTCTCAAAACTAAACAAAGTAAGTACGAATGTGTGGGTTTCCGTTAGTTTCCTTAGAAAGGAGGTGATCCAGCCGCACTTCCGATACGGCTACCTTGTTACGACTTCACCCCAATTATCTGTCCCACTTAGGCGGCTGGCTCCCAAAAGGGTTACCTCACCGACTTCGGGTGTTACAAACTCTCGTGGTGTGACGGGCGGTGTGTACAAGACCCGGGAACGTATTCACCGCGGCGTGCTGATCCGCGATTACTAGCGATTCCGGCTTCATGCAGGCGAGTTGCAGCCTGCAATCCGAACTGAGAATGGCTTTAAGAGATTAGCTTGGCCTCGCGACCTTGCGACTCGTTGTACCATCCATTGTAGCACGTGTGTAGCCCAGGTCATAAGGGGCATGATGATTTGACGTCATCCCCACCTTCCTCCGGTTTATCACCGGCAGTCTCACTAGAGTGCCCAACTGAATGCTGGCAACTAATAATAGGGGTTGCGCTCGTTGCGGGACTTAACCCAACATCTCACGACACGAGCTGACGACAACCATGCACCACCTGTCACTTTGTCCCCGAAGGGAAAGTCCTATCTCTAGGATTGTCAAAGGATGTCAAGACCTGGTAAGGTTCTTCGCGTTGCTTCGAATTAAACCACATGCTCCACCGCTTGTGCGGGTCCCCGTCAATTCCTTTGAGTTTCAACCTTGCGGTCGTACTCCCCAGGCGGAGTGCTTAATGCGTTAGCTGCAGCACTGAAGGGCGGAAACCCTCCAACACTTAGCACTCATCGTTTACGGCGTGGACTACCAGGGTATCTAATCCTGTTTGCTCCCCACGCTTTCGAGCCTCAGCGTCAGTTACAGACCAGAGAGTCGCCTTCGCCACTGGTGTTCCTCCACATATCTACGCATTTCACCGCTACACGTGGAATTCCACTCTCCTCTTCTGCACTCAAGTTCTCCAGTTTCCAATGACCCTCCCCGGTTGAGCCGGGGGCTTTCACATCAGACTTAAAGAACCGCCTGCGCTCGCTTTACGCCCAATAAATCCGGACAACGCTTGCCACCTACGTATTACCGCGGCTGCTGGCACGTAGTTAGCCGTGGCTTTCTGGTTAGATACCGTCAGGGGATGAGCAGTTACTCTCATCCTTGTTCTTCTCTAACAACAGAGTTTTACGATCCGAAAACCTTCTTCACTCACGCGGCATTGCTCCGTCAGACTTTCGTCCATTGCGGAAGATTCCCTACTGCTGCCTCCCGTAGGAGTCTGGGCCGTGTCTCAGTCCCAGTGTGGCCGATCACCCTCTCAGGTCGGCTACGTATCATCGCCTTGGTGAGCCATTACCTCACCAACTAGCTAATACGCCGCGGGTCCATCCATAAGCGGTAGCCGAAGCCACCTTTCTTCCATTCGTCAGGAGACGATTAGAAATATGCGGTATTAGCATCCGTTTCCGAATGTTATCCCCCTCTTATGGGCAGGTTACCCACGTGTTACTCACCCGTCCGCCACTCCTTAACTTCGATGGGTGCAAGCACCCGGTGAAGTTAAAGCGTTCGACTTGCATGTATTAGGCATGCCGCCAGCGTTCGTCCTGAGCCAGGATCAAACTCTCATATAAAATGATGCTTGAAGCTCATTATTGAATTGCTAGCGAATAATTATTCACTATTTTGTTACTGTTGACTCAGCACTGCTGAGTCATCCTCACATTTGGTTCGTCTTACTTTGTTTAGTTTTCAAAGGTCTAAAGTTGATTGTTTCGTTTTGACAACTTACTAATAATATCACGTTCGATATCGTCTGTCAACAACTTTTTTAATTTTTGTTTCTCGCTTTACCGGTTTGTTTCAACCTGTCTCAGCGACATGTATTAATATAACAGGAATTCTAAATAGCGTCAATGATTTTTTTACATAAAATAAACATATTTCACAATTCCAAACATTTAATTTGTATTTTTAAAATATTAGATATTTTCTTCGCCAAAAACGAACATTTATGTCGTTATGCATTCTATTCATCTGTTACTTTATATAAGGTTAATTATTCAAAAAATATAACTAGGAACTACTTAATTCTCAATTGTTGAAAAAAATAGACTGAAATTCCTTTTTAGGGTCATTCTAGTCTACTTTTTTCAAGCAACTATTTAGTTTAATTTCATTCCATAATATAAGTGGTCATGTAATTCTCCATTAAATTCAGCAACCTTTGGCATTCTTCCCCATTGCTGGAAACCAAATTTGCTAAGCAGGTATTCACTAGCTCCATTACCCTCTACAATCATAGCCATAACATTGTGATAGCCAATTTCTCTAGCTTGTTGAAGGGTATGCTCGACTAATTTTGAACCAATTCCACGGTTACGGTAATCGCTATTTACATAATAACTGATCTCAGCTACTCGTTCTACGGCTCTTCTACCAACTCGGTAACCACTTAAATGACTATATCCAGCAACCTTTCCATCAACTTCATAGATAAAAAGTGGGTATTTCTCTGTTTGATGAGATTCAAACCATGATTTTCTTTGTTCTACAGTAAATACATCAATATCACAAGTTATGCCTCCTGTGAGTATTGCCTTATTATAAATATCAACCATTTCTGGCAAGTCGTTTAAACTCGCTTCTCTAATAAGTGCTTTTTGTGTGGTAAAGGTTACCTCTATCATTTAAGCGTCCTCCTATCCTAACTAAAACTCATTTTTTACTGCATATATTGAACCGCTCTCATTCCCAGTTCAACTGGATTAGGAAGCACTTTATAGTTTGATTTAATTTATGCGGCAAGAATTATTATATACTTTGAGATGTGCTTCGACAATCTTTTTTTTGAAAATTTCACGTATTATTTTTGTGTCGTTTTAAAGTGCCTATTTTCAAGGTTTTATCCCACATTTATCTATATCTCTAAGGAGGCGACTTTACTTTACAATCTTATTTACATTCACTAAACTTGTGGTAGATAAATTAGAAATTTAGCGGAGGTGATTACCCGATGCAACGAATCCTTTTTTTAATTTTTACTAGTAGTTTGCTATTTTTAGGCTATTTTTCATTTAATGTCTTAGCAATACAAGGCTTTATTAACCCTACTATTGAAAAACCTAGCGAAGAAATGATTATTAAGGAAGGTGATAGTTATCTTAGTGAAGTCAAAAAGCTGATTGGCAATCCTTTAGAATTTACATCAGGGTCTCACAAAAAAGCTGGTACTAGTATGGAACAAAATCGGAGCGCATTAATTAAAAATTCTACTATTGTAACTTACCAAGTTGATGGTGATACTCTTTCTACTAAAAATATTAATTATAAAAATGCCAATCAAGTCAAATATGCTGAGGATACTTCTCAACATAAGGAACTATGGGAATCGTTTACGACTATCATCCCAACAGATTTACGGACAAACGTTAAATCATTTTCTGTTTTCTCTGATGGAGCTAGTAATCTTTTAGGCTATGTTGATTCATTAGACTACAATGGAGATACTTGGCAGCTTGGCGTGGATTACGCTGACAGTAAAGATGAAAAAAACTTCTATTATACTTTGATTCATGAATATGGTCATCTCCTCACTTTAAGTAGCGATCAAATGGTATCAAATTACGATTGGAAAACTACTGGTGAAAAGGAAGCTACTTATTCTTCCTTTTATGGTAAAAGTAATACGGATTCTTATATGAATCTGTATTATCAAAAATTCTGGCTTGATTATTACCAAGAGTGGCAACAGCTTAATAAACAAAATGACACCGCTGCGAAAAATGCCTTTTATACTGAACATGCTGAAGATTTTTTGACACCTTATGCTGTTACCCATCCTGAAGAGGACATTGCTGAATCGTGGACTTTCTTTGTATTGTCTCCTAAAGAAAGCAACACAACAATTGCACAAAAAAAACAAAACTTCTTTTATCAATTTCCAGAACTAGTTGAGATCCGAACTGAAATATTGAAAAACCTTCTTACAGAAGCTAAAAAAGACTAAACCTGCAATAGGTTTAGTCTTTTTATTTATTTTCATGAATAAGAGATAGCTATTTATATACATTGCTATTATTGAGCTGTAGCAGGTTTTAAACGCGCCCAAACATTTTTTATAGATGTTCTCATTTTCCCAGTCAATGGAACGGCCACTTCTTTCACTGCACAATATTTATCAACAAACGTTACAATATAACTTTCTTTATACTTTGGAAAAGCTACTGTAGCTAACCACATATGTTTAATAATAATATCGCATTCTAGTTCACTTAGCTCTGTTAATTTCTTTGCATTTTCACAAGCCATACGAGGATGAACATAGGCATGAGAGCCTTCATCAAATTTCGTTATTCGCCAGTCATAATAAAATAAATCATGAAGTAATCCTGCACGAGCTGTTGCTCTAAAATCCAAACCATGTTTTTTAGCAATGCAATAGCTGATATAAGATACACTAATTGAATGATCTAATCGTGTTGTAAAATGATGTTGCGTATAGTCATTCAGTTTTTTTACTTCTTCGAATTCCAATAAATCCTCAATAAGCGCGACGTATTCTAAATCTTGCTTCCACTTTGGTTCGGTCATTAAACGACTTCCTTTTCCTTAATAAATTATGATGTTTTCTAACTGGTTCCAATCTTACATGCTCTGTCTTTATTTTTAAAGCAGAACCACTTAAACTTAAAGAAATATTAGGAAAGTACATTTTTTTGACACAAATTTGCAACACTATTTACTCAGCTTTTGTTAAGCTAAACATTACTACACCTGCTGCTACAGCGACATTTAAAGATTCTGCTTGTCCAACAATTGGGATATAGAGATTTTTAGTGGTTCGTTTCAATAATTCAGCTGACATTCCGTTCCCTTCATTTCCCATAACCAACCCATAAATCGATTGCGGTTCAATAGTTCGATAAGAAACGGCTTCTTCATTTAATTCAGTGCCATAAACTGGAAATCCATGCTCAAAAAACAAATCAAACCAT
>NZ_ABHH01000050.1:0-8361 GCF_000171855.1 Carnobacterium sp. AT7
AAATAGTCCTTTTGTATCCGTATAGTTACGAGACAATACGTTTTCTACGACTTGCATTTTATCATTAACTAACAATTCTAGTGTTGTAGGGTTGACGGTTATGTAACTGATGACTGCTAGTAATCCAGGGAAATATCCGCTCTCTTTATTTAGATTTCCTATTTCCATTCCTATTAAAAAGACTGCACTAATTGTCAACATATTCATCGTAGCGTAGTTAATAGCTTGAGAAATTGGTTTTAATCCTTCCAAGAATGCTAACGCATCTATTTGTGCTAATCCATTAGTTGAATCAAATACCATATTAGAGAATAGTGTTGCAAAAGCCCCTGTAATGATTACTGGTATTAATGCGGTAAAAGCGTTTTTGATTGCTATGATATACTTGTAGCCGTTGATCTTAGTAGCCATATTTCCTAACATTATAATCCATTTGTTATTTTCCATCTATTTCTCCTCCTTTTAATATCTTTTCACAAATTATTGTAACCCTTTTCATTTAATTTGTAAAGTCATAACATTAATTTGTATTTACAAATTTTTCCTGTTATAAAAAAAAGCCTAACTTCAATTTGCTATCGAAGTTAAGCTTTTTTTATATCTATTCTTTATCTAAAGTTCTAATTCATTTATTTTTGCTCTTGCGCCATTGATTCTCCCAATTCTTCAGCTTTGAATCCTTTTTCAACAGCTAAGAAAAATGGCAAGTATAACAATACATCTACTATGATTAATACAATTTGTAAGATCGAACCACTAATGCTTCCCGTTACTAAAAAGCCGCTTATGATTGGTGGCATTGTCCATGAAGCAACTGTTCGAGTCAACGGAACTAGCCCTGATGCCATTGCAAGGTAGGCAACCACCACATTGACCATTGGTGCAAGAATAAACGGAACCAACAACATAACATTTAATACTACAGGTAGTCCGAACATAGTTGGTTCGTTAATGTTAAAAATCCCTGGAACTACGGTAATGGGAGCTAAGACTTTTGTTTGTTTACTTGTTTTTTTCTTACGAGCTAAATACCCTAATACTAAAACCAAACCAAGAGTTGCACCACCACCACCAATATAGACAAGATTATCCATAAAAGAGATCGTGAAAATATGTTGTAGTTCGGTACCCGCTTGATAAGCAGCGCGATTTTCATCTAGATTAGCAATCCATAACGGTTGCATAACTGAATTAACCACGTTTCCTCCATGAATACCCACAAACCAGAACAAACTATTCAAACCTACAATTATAACTGTACCAAATACATTATTTCCTAGTAATCCTAGAGGGCCTCCTAAAACTACTTGAGCAATATCATGTAAGTTGGGTAAATTTAACTTCATTAAAATTGCATAGATAATCAACCAAAATGTAACAATAAATGCACCTGGTATAATTGCACTAAAACTTTTTGCAACTGCTGGTGGCACAGTTTCTGGTAATTTAATTTGAATATTGTGGTTTATAAACCACTGATAGATATAACCACTAATTAACCCGACAATAATAGCCACGAATAAACCTTTTGCTGCCATATATGTTGTGGGCATTCCAGCACCAGCGTCAGAAGTAACAAAAGGTGTTACTACAATGAAAGATGACAATGAAATAATACCGGATGGAACCCCATCTACTCCAAATTGATTTGTTAAACTATATGCGATACCAAAGCTTGCTATTAAGCCAATCAGTCCAAAACTACTATCTGTTCCTTTCCATAGAAAATCGGCAACACCTACTTTACCAAGCCATTCTTCCCAACCCGGAATTGGAAAACTTGCTACGACCATAAATAAAGAACCAATAATAATCAACGGCATTGCCAATGTGATACCATCACGTATCGCAACAAGGAACTTATTATTTCCTATTTTTGAAGCAACTGGCATTAATTTTCGTTCTAAAAAATCATTAATATTACTCAATAAAATCTCCTCCTCTACTACTTATCTGTGTACCGATCTTGCCATCATTGAAGCAGTATGACGCATACCTCGTAAAGCTTTACTTAAAGCAAAAATATTTTCTACTGGAGCAATTCCACCATAGCCTGCATCTCCAATGTGTTGGATATCAACACCACAAATTTTATTACGAATAGCAATTTGCTTAATTGTATCTTCATCTGAACTTTCTTGGCTTGTTCCAATAGCTGACAACACTAATGCACCTTCTTTGTGAACAGCTTTAACGATTTCTTTCAATTCGTGTTCATCAAATCCAGGTACGGTACCCACTGCAGGAACTAAAATAATATCTGCCCCAGCTTCAATAAATGATTTTACCGTTTCTAAATCAACTATGCTCTCTGAAACACCAGCGCCATGCATTTTACCAGCAATAATTAACCCTGAAAACACTTCTTTTGTAGTACGGATTGTTTTCTCAATTTGAGTATTTGTAACACCCGTTCCTGGATTTCCTGTTAAACAAACAAAATCTAATCCCAATGATTCAATCTCATTGATTGTTTTTAAATTTGCTTGTCTACCTTCAGCAATCGTTAAACGATCTTCTGCCATAGATGCTTCTTCATCAACCGGTTCCAAGTTAACACCGATTGGACGACCGACCAAATTATGAAGCTGATCCACAAATGATCCATCCTGATTACTTAAACCTGAAATTTTAGGATTCAACACATCTATCCCATTTAACAAGATTAAATCTGCCCCAAATGCTCTAGCAATTTCTGCATTTGTAATGTCCTCAATAAACGGTTCTCTCTCCACGACATTTTCAGACATCACAATTCTTCCTTCACTTGCTTTAATACTTTGTTTCAGCTCATCAGCGGTCATATTCATAATTTCTGAAGCGTTAGCACTTATAAATCTTTTTGTCATAATACAACTCCCTATCATTTTTTTATTTATCTTTCTTTTACTCACTTATTTGTTACCGTTATCATTCTAATTCAATCTAATAACGTTAAATACTTAGCGTTAGCCAAGTTACTAGGCATATCCCTTTCCATAATTTTTTATTGGTTATAAATTATAAATAACAAACCAGGAAAACTCTGTTCAAAACCATATTTGTTAATATTTTGTTATCAACAACCTTATGTTAATCGATAAATAGCCCCCTGTCAACCTAAATCGTTCCAATAGTTGTTTATAAAAAATAATTAATGTTGTATACTAATTTTGTGATATTAAGGAGGATTCTATGAAGATTACTAAAAGACAGAAGGAATTACAAACCAAAATATTAGATATCATTTATACAAAGGGGCCTTTATCAAGGATTGATATTTCTCAAGCAACTGGGATCACACCAGCAACAGTAAGTGATATTGTTGGAAACTTAATTGTGGAACAGTTGATTCACGAGACTGGTGAAATCGTTTCTGATACAAATAAATCCGGTAGAAAAAAAATTTCTTTAGACATTTCACCTAATCATAGTTTTTACATTGGGGTAGAACTATCAGAAAAATTCTTTGCCTATTGTCTTATTGACAATAAACAAAATTTATTTGAAAAAAAGATTCTAACAAATGATCCTTCCACTCCCGAAAGAAATCTTACTGCATCTTTATTCGTTACTGAATTGCACTCGTTTCTTTTACACTGCTCTAATTACCATCCTCAATCTATTGGGATTGCATTACCTGGACATTTCGATGAGGAAAACCAATCAATTTTAACAAATAATTCATTTTGGACTAATTTCAACTTTAAACAATTACTCTCTACAATAAACTTACCAGTGTATTTCAAAAATAATGTTCACTGTATGACTTTATCAGAACGGTTATTTGGTCACGATAGCACCGATAATAATTTTACTTTTGTGCACGTAGGTCGAGGAATGTTTTGTTCATCAATCTATCAAAGTAATCTCTATGGGGATAATAATAATTTAGTCGGAGAAATTGGTCATATAGTTGTTCATCCTGATGGTGAGCTTTGTGAATGTGGCAAAAGAGGATGCTTGCAAACTTATGCTAGCGAATCTTGGATCATTAAAAAATCTCAAATTCTTTTTGATAAATCTGATAGTACTTATCTGAGGCAGTTAGCGACAGATCGAGCTCATCTCACAATTGAAGTGATCCTACAAGCCTATAAGTTGGGTGATGAGGGCGTCATAAATATCTTGCACAATGCTATTAAGTACCTTTCGATTACCCTAAATAATCTTTCAATGATGATTGACGCAGATAAAATGATTATTCATGGTGAACTCTTTTCAGAAAAACAACTTTTAGATTTAATAAAAGATTATTTAGAAAAAAACATTGCTCTATTAGCAACAAAGAAAAAAACACTTATAGAAATTAAAAATTATTCAGCTATAAATGGAGCTTTATCAGCTGCTGGTCTTTGTGTGGCAAAGCAACTCCTTAGTTAGTCCATTATTTTTTGGATTTAAACTAGTTTCTTTAAATAAATTTTACAGATTATTCAACAATGGGTATGACTGCTCCAAAAGAAACTTCATAGATAATACATGAAGTTTCTTTTTAGACCCCTATAGAACTACAGTCTTCCAGAAATTTTGGCTCTATATTTTTAGTTTAGATAAATGAATTTAGTTCATACTTAATATTCTGGAGGGATTGGGTTGTTTGTAGTCCTGTAGAATGTTTAAGGCTTGAAAGATCTTACGAGCCAATCCGACTATTCAGGCTGTATAATTTTTGGTGTGGATGAAGAAATTCATTCACACCTATTTTTGTGCAAAAAAATAGAAACATATGAAATTTCCAGTTAGAATAAAGTCACCACAACTCACTAGAAAGGAAAATTCATATGCCTCGTAATAATTGTATCCGAATTGCACTCGATTTAAAAGATAAAAACATTCTTTTTGATGAAAAATTTTGTAAGGAGAAGAGAATCAAAGGATTCAGATCAAAAGTTTACTATGCCACTTTAACGTATCAGCCTTCTCACTGCGAGTGTTGCGGGATGAAAAATCACTCCTACTCTATTGTTAAGAATGGGTATTTAACCTCTAGGGTTAAATGGGTCAGCTCTACTCACTATCCAACTTATATTCAGTTAAAGAAACAACGATTTCTTTGTAGAGAATGCGGTGTGACCTTTGTTGCTCAGTCTCCTGAGATCGAACAAGGCTGTTTTATCGCTAAGCGGGTCAAACAGTCTATTGCAGTTGAATTAGCCGACACTACTTCTGTAAAAGACCTGTCTAAACGGCATTTTGTTTCTCCTACCACTACAGACAGAGTCTTGAAACAACTCAATCAGTCTGTTAAAAACAATTTCAAATCCTTGCCGCAACACCTTTCTTTTGATGAATTTAAATCCGTTAAAAACGTCGAAGGCAAAATGAGCTTTATTTATTCCGATGCAGATACACATGAACCGATTGATATCTTGCCAACTCGGCTCTTAACCGCTTTACACAAGCACTTTCTGCGCTATCCCTATAAAACGAGGATGACTGTAAAAACGATTGTCGTAGACATGAACGCGGCCTACTTTACATTAGTTAAAGACCTCTTTCCTAATGCTAAAGTAATCATTGACCGTTTCCATATCATTCAGTTGCTCTCACGTTCGTTGAATCAAACCAGAGTTCAACTAATGAAACGATTCAATACCTCTAATTCAGAAGATTTAAAGAACTACAGAAAATTTAAAAGGTACTGGCAACTTCTATTAAAAGACTCAGATGACTTGAATTTTAAGGATTACCGCTATCAACGACTCTTTAAAAAGCCTTTACCGAATACAGAAATCATTGACTACCTACTCACGCTCGACGAGACCCTTAAAGCGACATATGATCTGTATCAAAATCTTCTTTATTATTCTAAAAAAAATGACTATAAAGGATTTAAAGACCTTATACTGAAGACTTCTCCAAAGGAGTTGTCTCCTTTTATGCAGACTGCCCTTAAAACCCTGCGTAAACACTTGCCTAGGATCAAACATACTTTTATGTATCCCTATTCCAACGGTGCTTTAGAGGGGTCAAACAATAAAATAAAAGTCATTAAACGGGTTGCTTATGGTTATCGGAATTTCCAGAATTTTAGATGCCGTATTTTGATTAGTTTTAAAGCGAAAAAAAACAGCATGAGTCAGTTACCTCACGCTGCCTAAATTAGATTTTATTTTAACTAAATTTTGCTCATCCACACCATTTGACGAAGAGCCACTATTCATAAGAATCTTTGAAGCATCCACACCATTTGACGACGATTCCAAAGAGACTGATTAAAGAAATGAACAAAAAAATACACCTAGCATCTTATAGATGTGAGGTGTATTTAGTATACCGGCGGCCGGAATCGAACCGGCACGCCCTCGCGGGCACAGGATTTTGAGTCCAGCGCGTCTACCAGTTCCGCCACGCCGGCATATGGACTACTTTTTTTCATCTTTTCGAACATAAGGCGGTAACCGGATTTGAACCGGTGATGAAGGTTTTGCAGACCTCTGCCTTACCACTTGGCTATACCGCCATCTTTTTAGTTGAATGGTTCATTCAATTAAACTGGGCTAGCTGGATTCGAACCAACGCATGAGGGAGTCAAAGTCCCTTGCCTTACCGCTTGGCTATAGCCCATGAAAAAAAAAGGCGACTGATGGGGATCGAACCCACGCATGCCGGAACCACAATCCGGTGTGTTAACCACTTCACCACAATCGCCATGGTAATTATTTTTTTGCCCATCTTACATTAAAAATGGCAGGGGTAGTAGGAATTGAACCCACACTGATGGTGTTGGAGACCATAGTTCTACCTTTAAACTATACCCCTATCTTATAAAGGTTATTTCTTTTAAAAAATGGTGGAGGGGGGCAGATTCGAACTGCCGAACCCGAAGGAGCGGATTTACAGTCCGCCGCGTTTAGCCACTTCGCTACCCCTCCAATAATGGTGGCCTGGGACAGAATCGAACTGCCGACACCTTGAGCTTCAATCAAGTGCTCTACCAACTGAGCTACCAGGCCATTATATAAATGGTTTATTTAATTTTTCAAACCAACGGTCTCGACGGGAATCGAACCCGCGATCTTCTGCGTGACAGGCAGACATGTTAACCCCTACACCACGAGACCTTTTTATAACTTAAACCAATGGAGGTTGACGGGATCGAACCGCCGACCCTCTGCTTGTAAGGCAGATGCTCTCCCAGCTGAGCTAAACCTCCGAAGAATCTTACTACTGCTTTTTTTAACCAGTAACGTCGTTACTGATGACCCGTACGGGAATCGAACCCGTGATACCGCCGTGAAAGGGCGGTGTCTTAACCGCTTGACCAACGGGCCGTTTTTTCAAACGGAGAGTAAGGGATTCGAACCCTTGAGACAGTGTTCACCGCCTACATGATTTCCAATCATGCTCCTTCGGCCACTCGGACAACTCTCCAGGTGGGGTTCACTTAAACTAATCTCGTTTATATTTACATAGTTTGACTATGGAACTCCGCAAGTAGGACTCGAACCTACGACATCATGATTAACAGTCATGCGCTACTACCAACTGAGCTATTGCGGAATAATTGAATGTGCGTGGCAACGTCCTACTCTCACAAAGGGAAACCCTTCACTACCATCGGCGCTAAGAAGCTTAACTTCTGTGTTCGGCATGGGAACAGGTGTGACCTTCTTGCCATCATCACCACACAATTTCAATCAAGAGAACGTTGTTCTCTCAAAACTGGATAAGTTAAAAATCATTTTTCGTTCTGAAACCCTCTTACACCGTTTAAAAAATTTGGTTAAGTCCTCGACCGATTAGTATTGGTCCGCTCCATCTATCGCTAGACTTCCACTTCCAACCTATCTACCTGATCATCTCTCAGGGGTCTTACTCACTTACGTGATGGGAAATCTCATCTTGAGGGGGGCTTCACGCTTAGATGCTTTCAGCGTTTATCCCGTCCACACATAGCTACCCAGCAATGCCCTTGGCAGAACAACTGGTACACCAGAGGTGTGTCCATCCCGGTCCTCTCGTACTAAGGACAGCTCCTCTCAAATTTCCTACGCCCGCGACGGATAGGGACCGAACTGTCTCACGACGTTCTGAACCCAGCTCGCGTACCGCTTTAATGGGCGAACAGCCCAACCCTTGGGACCGACTACAGCCCCAGGATGCGATGAGCCGACATCGAGGTGCCAAACCTCCCCGTCGATGTGGACTCTTGGGGGAGATAAGCCTGTTATCCCCAGGGTAGCTTTTATCCGTTGAGCGATGGCCCTTCCATGCGGAACCACCGGATCACTAAGCCCGACTTTCGTCCCTGCTCGACTTGTAGGTCTCGCAGTCAAGCTCCCTTATGCCTTTACACTCTGCGAATGATTTCCAACCATTCTGAGGGAACCTTTGGGCGCCTCCGTTACACTTTAGGAGGCGACCGCCCCAGTCAAA
>NZ_ABHH01000049.1:0-8956 GCF_000171855.1 Carnobacterium sp. AT7
AATCTTATATGATCGTGACATTAACGTTTCTCATACGACGATTTATCGTTGGGTGCAAGAATATGGCAAACTACTCTATCAAATTTGGAAAAAGAAAAATAAAAAATCCTTTTATTCATGGAAAATGGATGAAACGTACATCAAAATTAAAGGAAAATGGCATTATTTGTATCGAGCCATCGATGCAGATGGTTTAACCTTGGATATTTGGTTACGTAAAAAACGGGACACACAAGCAGCCTATGCTTTTCTTAAGCGGTTAGTGAAGCAGTTTGATGAACCGAAGGTTGTAGTCACAGATAAAGCCCCCTCTATTACAAGTGCCTTTAAGAAACTAAAAGAATACGGCTTTTATCAAGGGACAGAACATCGTACCATTAAATACCTGAATAATTTGATTGAACAAGACCATCGTCCAGTAAAGAGACGCAATAAATTCTATCGAAGTTTACGCACTGCCTCTACCACGATTAAAGGCATGGAAGCCATTCGAGGATTATATAAGAAAACCCGAAAAGAAGGCACTCTCTTCGGGTTTTCGGTCTGTACTGAAATCAAGGTATTATTGGGAATCCCAGCTTAAATCATAGATACCGTAAGGGATTTTATTCTTTATTTAAAACTTTGCAACAGAACCTGATTGTTAGTACAAAAAAAGACAGCGATTAAAACTCGTTGTCTTTTTTTTGTACTAACAGATTGGCGCATTATCTAAGTAATATAATTCGATACATGAAATTACCTAAAATCGTGTATCCGGAATCCTATTCCAATAGGGTTCTTTTTTTATCACCCCCTATAATACATGATTTCGTGGTATAATGAACGAAATCATGTATCTGTTTTGTGAGAGGAGAGCGCATTTCAATGAGTTATAACGTCCAACCCTTAAGAACCCAGCAAGAAATAAACGACTTTTTATTCTGTTTGAGGCGCAATAAAAACGCAGATCGGGATGTTTTTCTGTTTTTGATCGGTATTAATAGCGGATTACGCATGTCCGACATCGTAAAATTGAAGAAAAAAGACCTGATTTCCTCCAAAAACCCCCGAATTGTCGAGAAAAAAACAGGCAAAACCCGTATTTTGTATTTGAGTAGTCTGCAGGACTTGATCCGAGACTATACAAAAGACTTAGCACCAGAGGATTATTTGTTTCCTAGCACCAAAGGCGGTCATATAGAAGTCAATACGGTCTATCAAATGTTTCAAAAGGTCGCGAAGTTGTTAGGAAGAGACGATATTGGCACGCACACGCTGCGTAAGACGTTTGGGTACCACTATTACAAGAAAACCAAAGACGTGGCCACACTGATGGAAATATTCGGTCACAGCAGCGAAAAAATCACGAAACGGTACATTGGGATCAATGAAGATGAAATCAGCGAAACATTATTAAATTTCAGGCTAGGTTTTTAAGATTTTAGCAATGAAAAAAGAGACGACAGTTTATAATTTCGTCGTCTCTTTTTTCATTTTTAAGAGTTTATTAAATTTTTTTTAATTTGTTTATATAAGCTTTTAGCTTCTTTTTGTTGTTCAATAATTGAGTGTTCTTTATTGCATGTGCCAAAAAAGATATTTTCAATATCATTTAATAGATTTCTAAGTAAGGTATTCTTTCTGCACTCACTTAATTTTTCCGAAAGAATAATCGCTTTATAATTAGCTTGGAAATCTCCAACTGTTCTTATCAAAGAATTATTCCCCCCTTGTTAAGTTCCTGCTATTAATTATAAATCATTTAGTTTGTATAGCTACTTTTTTTAAATTATGAAATAGTTTTTCTTTTCGTAATGTCATTTCTTGTTCATATATAATTTTTTCATTTCTAAATTCTTATTTCTAAAGGGCGCACTTATACACGATAAAAATCGTGTATAAGTTTAGAACAAAGGTCGTACTTAAACATCATCTTTCAGAATGATGTTTAAGTACGACCTTTTGTGTGAAAAATAGCTTCGCAATTTTAAAAATTCGTTTCACTCATGTTAAAAGATCATAGTGATTTTTTTAAAATATTATCTATTTTTCTAAGTCATTTGTTTATCTTATTGGCTGATTATTTAAAAAAATGAAGCTGATTTTATAAATTTATGTGACAGAAAGTTTCTTTTTTTTGCTGATAAAAAAGAAAAAAGAGTAAAAATAAAGTACACATGAAGAATAAATAGTTATTTTTTATTCATGTGTACAATTCCAATTTTATTTTTTTATTTTAAAAAATTTTGATAAAATTTCTTTTAAAAAAGAGTGAAAAACGCACTACTTTTGCAGCACATATGTGTTATACTTGCGTTGCGTAATGCAATACATTCGCAATACCTCCATAGGACAAGCGTATTACACGATTTTTTAGAAACGTTGATAGGTAGGGGTTAAAGGTGTTTTTGGAAAAAGTGCTAAAAACAGCCTGTTAGGCGCCTGTTTTTTTCTTTGAGATTCGTCAGGCACAGCCTGACACGTCAACGTTTTGGAGCAACGCGAAAAAACGGTAGGCGCCTGAATCTCTTTATGCTCTTTCTAAGAAACAGTAAAGATACCCAACTAACTCCAATGTAAAAAACAACTATTTCTGAACTTGCACCTTTTTGATCGTTTTGACTAATGAATAAGAGCAAGAGGAACAGATAAAATAAATTAAATTAGGAGGATACTATGGCTAGAATTGATATAAAAAACATATCAGATTCCTTAAAACATTTATTGGAAAATGAAGCAGCTGAAAGAAATATACCACTTAATAAACTAACAACAGAAATATTTGAGGATTATACAAAACATAGATATAGCTTTGAAAGTGAAAAACAATTTACTAATGCAATGAATCATGTAGCAATCGCTATGAACAAGAACACTGAAATTTTAGAAAAATATATTGAAAGTAATGCAAAACTAATCGATATTTTAACAGAATAATAAAAAAAATCAGTCATTAAATAAAAAAATATAAAGGTAGGTAAATGATATGGCAAAAGAACCGTCAAAAAATAGATCCATTCGATTAACCGATACAGTCATGAATGAACTAAATAAAATTGTAGAAGAAGATGATATCCGTTCACTAAATAATTTAATGGAGTTATTAATTGTGGCGTATAAAGAAAATAAAACGACCGCTTTTAAAAATCAAAAAAAGAGTTCGGATAGTATCAAAAAAGATATTAATTTAGTGAAAAAAGAATTAGCTACACTACTTTATTTAAATGAAACTATGGCTGACTTTCTTTCTATTACGACAATTAATGAAATAGATACTAAAGATAGTTTAGTCAATCAATCGAGAGAAAAAGTAAAAAGAGATATTGAAAAAAACCAAGTAAAAAAAGCTTTTGATCATTATTAAAATTAAAAATACTTTCTGATAATTTTTTTAGTTTGAAAAAGAATTTGCTGAACTGAACTAAAAAATTAATGAACATGCTCTAAAAATCTAAAAATTGCGTTTTAAGAAACGTTAAATAGTTCGAAGGTAATTAATCGTTTATTTTATTTAAAGTCTTTTTAGGTATCAAAAAAAGCCACTGTTTAGGGTGGCTTTTGAACTGGATCGATTAATTTTAAAAAGAATAATAAACTGGAAAATACCGGTAATCAGCTAAAAAGGGCAATTTAACTAGTGATAATTTATTTTTATGTAAAGTTGCTATTTAGAATTGACAGCGTTATACTTAAAATAACTTAATATTCGTACATAAAAAGATACAAAAAAAAGTTATCAGGAATTGGCGTTCCCGATAACTCAAGACAGCGTAAGCCACACTTACGAAGTCCATTTTTTGATAATATATGTTAAAAAAAGAAACGAAATAAACCTTCGTTCACTTATTAGTATATAATATTCAGAAAAAAAGTCAACGTTTGAGGACGATTGACGAGGCTTCTTAGGCAGGCTTCGTTGATCGTCTTTTTGCGTACAAAAATACAGAGGACAAACTGTATGCGTGACAGCAATTAAAGGGACAGGTTAAGCATTCGCCGATTCTATAAAGGAATGCTAGGAACATCTAAATAGGGTAATTGTATCCCCTGTTGTTCTGAATGGTGACTGCGACCGATTTAACGGCAGGGGTGGTAATCTTAGGCTGAAAGCCTGGTAGCCTAAAACAAAGCTCTTAGGGAAGATTTTAAGAGGGTTTTAGGCGTATTGAGACAACAATACCGACTGATACAATATGTGATAGTGGCTCCGCTTCGTCTCCTGACGTCAAAACGAGAAATACATAATACGCATAGTTGTACTCTAGCAAGCTGATATTGATCAAAACCTGATATTAGCTAGACTAGGGTACAACTATGCTCAACACCACAAACATCAGCCCTCTGTCAGCATTCCGAGTGCCTTTTGTCAACGATTAAACCGATAATTAGGCGGAAAAACTTAGTTGGATTGCTTAATCAGGAGGATTAGGAAAATTTGCTAGAAATTGCGAAGGTGGAGCGCAGCGGTTACCGAGTGATTTCTTGCAACCAATTGGCTTTAGCCAATCAAAAAAATAAATTGCTTAACTTTGCTTACAATAAGAGCGTTTATAATTTTATGTCATTACTTGAATAGGTAGTTTAAAATAGGGTACAAAATAGGATATATGGAGGTGTAGTTTTGACAGATAAAACGGTAAAAGAGGTAGCAGAAATGTTAGGTGTGACCAAACAAACGGTGCAATATCATCTAAAGTCTTTGCCGACAAACTATACGACAAAGAGCGACAAAAACATTATATACATAAAACCCTTGGGGCAAAAGGCTTTATCAGATAAAATCGACAAAAGAAAACAGTTCTCTGTCGACAAAGAAACAGTTAAAACCGACAAAGAACCGACAAAAGAAACAGTAGGAAACGACAAAGAAATAGATCATTTTAAAGAACAAATAAAAGAAAAAGATCAGCAAATTGCTCAACTGTTAGAATCACAAAAACAGTTGCAAAAATTAATTGAAAATCAGCAGGTTTTAACCTTACAAGCGAATCAAAAAATAGAAAAATTAGAAATAAACTTGAATGACGTTGAAAATGAAATAAAGTTGGATCCTGAAAGTAAAAAAAGAAAATGGACTGATATTTTTAAATCAAGAAATAGATAGAACTTTTAGTATAATCAATGGAGGTGTTGTATGAAGAATACTTTTAATAAATTATTTGAAAGGATAGCAAGTATAATGTTCGCTCTCACATTAGTATTTGATTATTTTCCTGAAATAGGAATTAGCTATAAAGTAAGTGCTTTGGTCATGATTTTATTTATAGTATTAGCAGTTATCACACAAGATCATTTACACTATTCTATTAAATCACTCAAATTAGAATTTTTAACAGTAACTGCAATAATGTTATTATTACTAATATTAAGCCTAATTGGTGGAGAATCTCAAAATGGTCTTAACTTAGATAATCCAATCATTTGGTTTTTGTATTTCGGGTCATTATTTACGATAATTGTAAAATATAAAAGGAAAAAAACTTATATGTAATACATGAAATTGCTTAAAATAGTGTATCAATAATCTTGTTTTATCAATGTTGAATTTATTTGAATTGTCTACAGATTAACTACTTATTGACAAAACAATGCTTAGATAGCTATACTTCATTCAAACGTTCGTTTGAATGGGGGTGGTTAAATTAATGAACGCAGAAGTATGTACAACTAACAGTATACATAAAGAAAAAGTAGCTAGTGTTAAAAACAATTTAAAAGATAAAGACCTTTCAACTTTACTTATATTAGGAAAATGTTTTAGCGATTCTTCTAGGATTAAAATTTTTTATACTTTAGAAACTTATAAGGAGATGTGCGTTTGTGATTTAGCGGCGATACTTAATGCTAGTATTGCTACAACGTCACACCATTTACGTTTTTTGAAAAAGAACGTAATAGCAAAATCACGTCAAGATGGAAAAGTAGTTTATTATTCTTTAGCGAATGAAGAGATACTTTCCGCTGTGCAGGATTTTCTAAAGTTGTCAGAAAATATATCTATGAAAATTTAGTTTGGAGGAAGTTATTTTGTTACAAAGTATTTTATCAGCTCTCGCTGTTTACGTTTCTACCAGCATTGATTATTTATTTATCTTGCTGATTATTTTTTCTCAAAGTCATACAAAAAAAGGGCTCCGTCAGATTTTTTGGGGTCAATATCTAGGAACAGGTATCTTAGTAGCCGTAAGTTTATTTGCAGCATATGTGCTGAATTTCATTCCGCAAAATTGGATCATTGGGCTTCTCGGTCTAATTCCGATTTTCTTAGGAATCAGAGTGGCATTGGTTGGCGAAGAGGAGGAAGAAGAAGAGGAAGTCGTTGAAAAGCTTGAATCAAGAGGAACAAACCGCTTCTTTTGGACCGTTGCCTTAATAACAATTGCTTCTGGTGGCGATAACTTAGGGATTTATATTCCTTACTTTGCCTCGTTATCTTTTTCAGAGATTGTCACCGCTCTAATCGTATTTGCTATTTCTGTTGCGGTTCTTTGCTATATCAGTTACAAATTAGCCAAGATTTCTTTTGTTTCCGAAACCTTAGAAAAATATGAACGAATCCTTGTTCCTATAGTGTTTATTGGCTTAGGAATTTATATATTGATCGAAAATGGTACGATTCAAACTGTATTGAGTTTATTTAATTAATAAATAACCTTAGCTATCGTGAAGTTCAAGAAATCTTATATGATCGTGACATTAACGTTTCTCATACGACGATTTATCGTTGGGTGCAAGAATATGGCAAACTACTCTATCAAATTTGGAAAAAGAAAAATAAAAAATCCTTTTATTCATGGAAAATGGATGAAACGTACATCAAAATTAAAGGAAAATGGCATTATTTGTATCGAGCCATCGATGCAGATGGTTTAACCTTGGATATTTGGTTACGTAAAAAACGGGACACACAAGCAGCCTATGCTTTTCTTAAGCGGTTAGTGAAGCAGTTTGATGAACCGAAGGTTGTAGTCACAGATAAAGCCCCCTCTATTACAAGTGCCTTTAAGAAACTAAAAGAATACGGCTTTTATCAAGGGACAGAACATCGTACCATTAAATACCTGAATAATTTGATTGAACAAGACCATCGTCCAGTAAAGAGACGCAATAAATTCTATCGAAGTTTACGCACTGCCTCTACCACGATTAAAGGCATGGAAGCCATTCGAGGATTATATAAGAAAACCCGAAAAGAAGGCACTCTCTTCGGGTTTTCGGTCTGTACTGAAATCAAGGTATTATTGGGAATCCCAGCTTAAATCATAGATACCGTAAGGGATTTTATTCTTTATTTAAAACTTTGCAACAGAACCAGTAGGCGAATAATGTTCCGACGAAGAACTATACTTCCTCGTTCCTGTCGTCTACAATGAATAGTGCTTGTATTACTGATAAAGAGAGGTTGCTGTATGATTTTATATTACTTACTGGCAGCTGTTTTGATTGCCATAGATCAACTAGTGAAGTGGGGAATCGTCCAGAATTTCGCCTTGTACGATGAGCTGGAAGTTATCCCAAATATTTTTTCCCTGTACTACATCCAGAACCGTGGGGCCGCCTGGGGGATATTGCAAGGGAGGATGGGCCTCTTCTTCATCATCACCGTCCTGGTGGTGGGGTATCTGGTCTACACCTTCCATAACCTGCCGCAAAGGAGCATTTTGGCCGGTATCAGCTTCTCCTTCATCCTGGCGGGGGCTTTGGGCAACTTCATTGACCGCATGCGTCTCGGCTATGTGGTGGATATGCTCCGATTCGATTTCATTGATTTCCCGATATTCAACGTGGCAGATGTTTTCCTCACCATCGGAGTGGGTACCATGATCGTCTACCTCCTCTTTTTCGAAAAAGAAGAGGGAACTACGTCCAAAAGGGATTAGGAAGGGGCGAAAAGGAAATGAACTGCCGGGTTGCTGGATAGGCAGGCAAAAATGGCTAAGCTAGGCTCCAAGCCAAGGATAACTAAAGAGAGCTCAGGCAGTTTATCTCAGAAGCTGATTCCGGTATTCCACCGGAATCAGCTTCTTTAGCTTCCATTGTGGGTACAAAAAAAGACTCTATAAAGGATCTCTTTTTAAGAGCTCACTTTATAGAGTCCAGATTAAGGTTTTACTAGCTTTCTTTTTTCTTCAATCAGGGAACATTGATTGTCCCAGCTTTTTTGTTTCTACTTACTGTTTCTTATTGAGCATGTGGATAGCATGCCCCAAAACCCCTTCCGCAGCTTCCATGAGGGGTTCCGGCAAGGTTGGATGTGCATGGATGGTGAGGCTGAGATCTTCTGCAGTTGCTCCGGCCTCAATTGCAAAGACTGCTTCAGCAATGAGAGAGGATACCTCTGGTCCTACCATTTGCACACCTAGCACCAGGTTGGTGTTCTTCTCCGCGACAATCTGGACAAAACCATCAGCGTCCGAAACAGATAGAGCTCTTCCGTTTGCTTGGAATGGAAAACGGCTGGCAATCGTTTCATATCCCTTTGCCTTTGCCTCGCTCTCCGTTAGCCCTGTATAAGCGACTTCTGGGTCACTAAAGATGACAAAAGGCATTGCTTGGAAATCAATCGCACTCTTCATCCCACTAATCACTTCTGCAGCGATTTTCCCTTCGTAACTAGCTTTATGGGCAAGAAGATGACCGCCTGCACAGTCTCCAATAGCATAGACATGTTCAACATTCGTTTGACATTTTTCATTGATTTTAATAAAACCGCGCTGGTCTAATTCGACCCTGATGTTTTCCAAGCCACTGTTCCCTGTATTGGGTTTTCTTCCAATGGAAACTAGAGGTTCTGTTGCAAAGTTTTAAATCTACTATCAAATAAGGTAGAATAATAGAAAAAGATAGCAGGAGGAATGACGATGAATCATTTTAAAGGAAAGCAATTTCAGCAGGATGTGATTATTGTAGCCGTGGGCTACTATCTTCGTTATAACCTTAGCTATCGTGAAGTTCAAGAAATCTTATATGATCG
>NZ_ABHH01000048.1:0-7500 GCF_000171855.1 Carnobacterium sp. AT7
TCGATCAAAAATAGCCGTTACTTCTTCAGTGGTAATGGACGTTCCTAATGAGCGGTTGATTTTTTCTAATGTAATAGTGACTACTTTATCTTGAACAGCTAAAATAGATTGAGATGCAACACCAGCTACTACCGTTCCACCAGCTAGTTCAGCCATTAAAGCTGCAGCATGATCGCCAGCAGTTGTAATTGTAGCTAGATTGATCCCTTTTTCAAAACGAGAGCTAGATTCGCTTCTTAAGTTGTATTTCTTAGCCGTTTTGCGAATTGAAATAGCATCAAAAACAGCTGCTTCAATTGCTACCGTTACCGTACGATCTTCAATCTCTGAATCCAATCCACCCATAGTTCCTGCTAAAGCTACAGGTATAGCGCCATTTGTAATCACAATATCTTCAGATGTTAATGAGCGTTCTACTCCATCTAAAGTAGTTAATGCCTCTCCATCGGTAGCATGACGAACCAAGATCTCTTTTGACTGTAATTGATCATAATCAAAGGCATGTAATGGTTGTCCATATTCTAATAGAATATAGTTAGTAATATCTACAACATTATTTAAAGGGCGAATACCTGCATTCATCAATTTGGTTTGCAACCACATCGGACTTTCAGCAACCTTCACATCTTTAACAATGCGAACATTGTAGCTTGGAGCATCTTCGCTATTTTCTACAGCAACTTTAATATAGTTAGCAACTGAATCAGTTTTATCTTCTGTTAATTCAAAAGAAGGAAATTTAGGTTGTTGATCGTAAATTGCCCCAACTTCATGAGCAACTCCTCTCATGCTCAAAGCATCCGCGCGATTAGGCGTGATGGATAATTCAAGAATAGCATCATCCATTGCTAGATAAGGAAATACTGGTTCTCCAGGCACTGCATGTTCTGGCAATATATAGATGCCATCAGCATATTTTTTAGGCACAACTTTTTCAGAAAAGCCCAATTCAGCTAAAGAGCAAACCATCCCATTAGATACTTGCCCACGCATTTTACCCTTTTTGATTTTTGCATTTCCAGTGATACGACTTCCAGGTAATGCAACGATAATTTTTTGTCCAGCAGCAATATTAGGAGCTCCACAAACAATTTGTGATAATTCTTCTTCGCCAATATCCACTTGGCAGATATGCAAATGATCTGAATCTGGATGATTCACTACTTCAACTGCATGTCCTACTACAATTTTTTTCAAGCCTGTTTCCGGAATAGCAACATCTTCAATTTCAATTCCCGTACGTGACATTTTGTCTGCCAACGCTTCCGGTGTTACATTTGATAAATCTAAATATTCTTTTAACCATTGATAAGATACATTCATGTTCTTACTCCTTTACCTTGAATTGATTTAAGAAACGAACATCATTTTGATAAAAATGACGGATATCATCAATCCCGTATTTTAACATTGCAACACGGTCTGGTCCTAAGCCAAACGCATAACCACTATAAACTGTTGCATCAATCCCAGACATTTCAAGCACATTTGGATGAACCATTCCGGCTCCCAAAATCTCAATCCACCCAGTCTGTTTACACACATTACAGCCTTTGCCATTACATTTAAAACAGCTAACATCTACTTCTACAGATGGTTCAGTAAAAGGGAAATAACTTGGGCGTAAACGGATTTCACGTTCTGAACCAAATAATTTCTTAGCAAAAACTTCTAACGTTCCTTTTAAATCTCCCATTGTAATATCTTTCGCTACAACTAACCCTTCCATTTGATGGAATTGATGTGAGTGAGTCGCATCATCGCTGTCACGACGATATACTTTTCCGGGACTGATCATTTTTAATGGCCCTTTTGTAAAATCATGTTTATCCATTGTACGAGCTTGAACAGGTGAAGTGTGTGTACGCAATAGAATTTCATTTGTAATATAAAAAGTATCTTGCATATCACGAGCTGGGTGGTCTTTAGGCAAATTCATTCGTTCAAAGTTGTAGCTGTCTTCTTCAACTTCGGGTCCTTCAATGATTTGATACCCCATACCAATAAACAAATCTTCAATCTCTTCCATTATCTGCGTTAATACATGTGATTGCCCTACAGCTACTGAGTTACCTGGTAACGTAACATCAATCGCTTCATTTTCTAAATCACGGTTGATTTTTTCCATTTCTAACCGTGCTTTTTTCGCTTCTAACTGTGATGTAATTTCATTTCTCACTTCATTCACAAGTGCACCGAGGATAGGACGTTCTTCAGCAGAGACAGTTTTCATTCCTTTTGAAATTTCCGTAATTGGACCTTTTTTCCCTAGGTAGGCTACACGTACTTGATCTAGTTCTTTTAAATCTGAAGCAGCTTCAATTTTTTCTACAGCTTCCTTACTTAACAGGTGTAAATTATCTTTTAAATCCATTCTGATTCTCCTTTAAATAAATTTATAAATTACGCTCAACCGAGACCTTATTTCAGACTATTTTTAAGCACACAAAAAGCCCCATCCCTAAAAGGGACGAGGCTACATTCGCGGTACCACCCTTGTTTGAATTGAACTTGCGCTAAATTCACACTTCATTTACATAACGGCGTAGACCGGAACTTTATTCATTACTTTTAACTAGCTTAGTGTAATTCCCAAAGTCAACTCAGGAAGTGAACGTTCATTTGGTCTCTAATCAAGTGTTTTCAGCCTACGACACTTGCTCTCTAATTTAGATTCTTCAAATTACTTTTTTCCATCATTGTATTTATTGCTATTCAATTTACATATATATTTAGTTTAACGTAATCTTGACTTAAAGGTCAAGTACTTTTCAATGAATTTAATCTTCTGACACACATATCCATTCATCGGCCCACTTTTGAACATCATCCATCACTACTTTTAAGGCTTGCCCTTTTTCAGTTAAGCTGTAAGCAACTCTCATCGCTGCATCTGGATCTACTGTACGAGATACAAGACCTTCTTGTTCAAGTTCTTTTAATCGTTCTACAAGTACGCGATCACTTACATTTGGAATAGTAGCAGCAATATTTTTAAAGCGTTGAGGACCTTCTAATAACACGTCAATGATAAGTCCCATCCATTTTTTACCCAAAATAGCAAATGTGTGTTCAAATTTAGGGCAAATTTCCTTTTGCCTAGTTTCGCAAAAGACAGCTTTTTCTTCATCTTTAATCGTTATCATATCTTCTTCACCTCTTTGTTATCATTATAGCATCATTGGTTATAAATAGTAAGTAATCTATTTAGGTTTGTCAACCTTTTTTTCAATTATTGCTCTTTCATAGACAAATTTTTGTCAATTTTAAAAAAATAAGCACACTTAAGTCTTTTTTACTGCATTTCTCTCATTAAAATTGAAATTTTTAATGAGAGTGGTAAACTAGAAACTATCATAAACTATTATTTTTTGGAGGGAACACCATGACAGAAACTGAAAAAGACGTAAAAATAACTCATTCCTTAGATAACATACAAGAAGAATCAACTAAAGCTAATAAAATTCCTTATCAAGCAAGTACTGCGGAGAAACCTTTAAATATAATCAATGTTTTCGATCTTGAATTAGAAGCTAAAAAAGTTATTCCAGAAGGTGGATATGGCTATATTTCTAGTGGAGCTGGAGACTTATGGACAATTAAACAAAATATTGAATCCTTTAATCACAAATTAATTGTTCCACGCGTATTAAAAAATATCGAACACCCAGATCAAAGCACTTCTATTTTTGGAGTTGAGTTATCTACACCAATCATCATGGCTCCTGTAGCTTCACATGGACTTGCTAACGTAGCTGCTGAACCAGCCACAGCAAAAGCTGTTGCTGAATCTGGTTCTATCATGACAATCAGTTCATACGCTAATAAACCTTTTAAAGAAATTTCGCAAGCAGGTGCTGGTGCTCCACAATGGTTCCAGTTCTATATGAGTAAAGATGATGGAATCAACAGAGACATTTTAGATGAAGCAAAAGCCAACGGAGTAAAAGCAATTGTATTAACGGCCGATGCAACTGTTGGAGGAAATCGTGAAGCCGACAAGCGCAATGGTTTTGTATTCCCATTAGGTATGCCCATTGTTCAAGCCTACCAATCTGGTGTTGGACAATCAATGGATGCTGTTTATGGATCTTCAAAACAAACCCTTAGTCCTAAAGATGTCGAATTTATTGCTTCCTACTCTGGTTTACCTGTTTTTGTTAAAGGTGTTCAAACTGCAGAAGACGCTTTAATCTCATTAGCATCAGGTGCTGGTGGAATTTGGGTAACTAACCATGGTGGCCGCCAATTAGATGGTGGCCCTGCTGCATTTGATTCATTGCAAACAGTTGCCGAAGCCGTTGATAGAAAAGTTCCGATTGTCTTCGATAGTGGTGTTCGTCGTGGTCAACATGTCTTTAAGGCTCTTGCCAGCGGTGCTGACTTAGTAGCTATTGGCCGTCCAGCTATTTATGGTTTAGCTTTAGGCGGATCACAAGGTGTAAAATCTGTTTTTGATCATTTTAAACATGAACTTGAACTTGTTATGCAACTTGCTGGTACAAAAACAGTCGAAGATATTAAAAATACTGTTTTGTTAGACAACCGTCACGCTTAAATAACTAAAATAGAGCCTGTTAATGAACTTCTATTCATTAACAGGCTCTATTTTTTTGAGTACTATCTAGTCTAGATAGATGAATTTAGTTGATGCACAACATAACTACTGGAGCAATAGGATTGTACGAGGTCTGAAAAAATCATAAGACTTTAGGTTCAATATCCGTCTATTCCATAAGACTCTTTTTAGCAGCTTCTACACTCACTAGTTAACGAAGACCTTTAAAATTAACATATATCAAAAAAAGACACCATCCAAAGATGATGTCTTTTGTATTTGCGTGGCAACGTCCTACTCTCACAAAGGGAAACCCTTCACTACCATCGGCGCTAAGAAGCTTAACTTCTGTGTTCGGCATGGGAACAGGTGTGACCTTCTTGCCATCATCACCACACAATTTCAATCAAGAGAACGTTGTTCTCTCAAAACTGGATAAGTTAAAAATCGTTTTTCGTTCTGAAACCGTCTTACACCGTTTAAAAAATTTGGTTAAGTCCTCGACCGATTAGTATTGGTCCGCTCCATCTATCGCTAGACTTCCACTTCCAACCTATCTACCTGATCATCTCTCAGGGGTCTTACTCACTTACGTGATGGGAAATCTCATCTTGAGGGGGGCTTCACGCTTAGATGCTTTCAGCGTTTATCCCGTCCACACATAGCTACCCAGCAATGCCCTTGGCAGAACAACTGGTACACCAGAGGTGTGTCCATCCCGGTCCTCTCGTACTAAGGACAGCTCCTCTCAAATTTCCTACGCCCGCGACGGATAGGGACCGAACTGTCTCACGACGTTCTGAACCCAGCTCGCGTACCGCTTTAATGGGCGAACAGCCCAACCCTTGGGACCGACTACAGCCCCAGGATGCGATGAGCCGACATCGAGGTGCCAAACCTCCCCGTCGATGTGGACTCTTGGGGGAGATAAGCCTGTTATCCCCAGGGTAGCTTTTATCCGTTGAGCGATGGCCCTTCCATGCGGAACCACCGGATCACTAAGCCCGACTTTCGTCCCTGCTCGACTTGTAGGTCTCGCAGTCAAGCTCCCTTATGCCTTTACACTCTGCGAATGATTTCCAACCATTCTGAGGGAACCTTTGGGCGCCTCCGTTACACTTTAGGAGGCGACCGCCCCAGTCAAACTGCCCGTCAGACACTGTCTCCCAGCCCGATAAGGGTTGTGGGTTAGAGTGGTCATACAGCAAGGGTAGTATCCCACCAACGCCTCCACCAAGACTGGCGTCCTGGCTTCATTGGCTCCTACCTATCCTGTACAAGCTGTACAAACACTCAATATCAAACTGCAGTAAAGCTCCATGGGGTCTTTCCGTCCTGTCGCGGGTAACCTGCATCTTCACAGGTACTATAATTTCACCGAGTCTCTCGTTGAGACAGTGCCCAGATCGTTACGCCTTTCGTGCGGGTCGGAACTTACCCGACAAGGAATTTCGCTACCTTAGGACCGTTATAGTTACGGCCGCCGTTTACTGGGGCTTCAATTCTGAGCTTCGCCCGAGAGCTAACCCATCCTCTTAACCTTCCAGCACCGGGCAGGCGTCAGCCCCTATACGTCATCTTACGATTTTGCAGAGACCTGTGTTTTTGATAAACAGTCGCCTGGGCCTATTCACTGCGGCTGACCAATTGGTCAGCACCCCTTCTCCCGAAGTTACGGGGTCATTTTGCCGAGTTCCTTAACGAGAGTTCTCTCGCACACCTTAGGATTCTCTCCTCGACTACCTGTGTCGGTTTGCGGTACGGGCAGTTTGTTTCTAACTAGAAGCTTTTCTTGACAGTGTGACATCGGGAACTTCGGTACTTAATTTCCCTCCCCATCACAACTTGTTCTTAAAGAAGCAAGCATTTGACTCACTTCAAAACTTGTTGCTTGGACGCGCATATCCAACAGCGCGTATTCCTTAGCCTACTGTGTCCCTCCATTGTTCAAACAAAACAAACTGGTACAGGAATCTCAACCTGTTGTCCATCGTCTACGCCATTCGGCCTCGACTTAGGTCCCGACTAACCCTGGGAGGACGAGCCTTCCCCAGGAAACCTTAGTCATTCGGTGGACGGGATTCTCACCCGTCTTTCGCTACTCATACCGGCATTCTCACTTCTAAGCGCTCCACTAGTCCTCACGATCTAGCTTCAACGCCCTTAGAACGCTCTCCTACCATAGAACCAATGGTTCTATCCACAGCTTCGGTGTTATGTTTAGCCCCGGTAAATTTTCGGCGCAGGGTCACTCGACTAGTGAGCTATTACGCACTCTTTAAATGATGGCTGCTTCTGAGCCAACATCCTAGTTGTCTAAGCAACTCCACATCCTTTTCCACTTAACATAAACTTTGGGACCTTAGCTGGTGGTCTGGGCTGTTTCCCTTTCGACTACGGATCTTATCACTCGCAGTCTGACTCCCGGATATAAATCAATGGCATTCGGAGTTTATCTGAATTCGGTAACCCGAGAAGGGCCCCTAGTCCAAACAGTTGCTCTACCTCCATGATTCTAATTCCGAGGCTAGCCCTAAAGCTATTTCGGAGAGAACCAGCTATCTCCAAGTTCGATTGGAATTTCTCCGCTACCCACACCTCATCCCCGCATTTTTCAACATACGTGGGTTCGGTCCTCCAGTGCGTATTACCGCACCTTCAACCTGGACATGGGTAGATCACTTGGTTTCGGGTCTACGACCACATACTCATTCGCCCTATTCAGACTCGCTTTCGCTGCGGCTCCGTCTCATCAACTTAACCTCGCATGGGATCGTAACTCGCCGGTTCATTCTACAAAAGGCACGCTATCACCCATTAACGGGCTTTAACTATTTGTAGGCACACGGTTTCAGGGGCTATTTCACTCCTCTTCCGAGGTTCTTTTCACCTTTCCCTCACGGTACTGGTTCACTATCGTCACTAGGGAGTATTAGCTTGGG
>NZ_ABHH01000047.1:0-10534 GCF_000171855.1 Carnobacterium sp. AT7
CATGAACAGGATGATCTTCAATATCAGTAGTCAATTGATTGATTCTTTTCGATTAGGGTGTCAAATCTCAAGTTCGCCAATAGAAATATCCTCTAAATCATCTATCACCATAGATTCTTCAACCAGTGGTTGAATTTCGTCTACAAAATATTGTTTCGTCTTCATTCTGAGAGAAGTTGCATATCTGTCTATAGCTTTTTTCCATACAAAGGAATATTTATTGGCGTTAGCCTCTATTTTAGTTCCATCTATAAATAGTTCATTCATAGAGATAAGATTTTCTGTTTTGAGTTTAACCGTAAATTCAGTAAATAATTCAGGTAATAACTTTTGGCAATTTTCAGAAGAACGAAATCGGTTGATTGTTCGATAGGAGATAACTTCGTTACTAACTGCCCACATCATGGCTATGTTTTCCGTCATCATTTTTTCAATTTTCCGGCCAGAATAAATCCCTTCTGAATAAGCAAAGAGAAGTGCTTTTATTAGTAACCTTGGATGATAACCAGGTCTTCCCTCGGAAGAATCAAGTTGAGAAAACAACGTGTTGTCCATTGATTCAATAAATTCATGAATTTCAAAAATAATATGGTTTGGAGACAATAAACAAGACAATTCTATTGGCAAGCTTGTTTGATTCGTGGTATATTTTTTATACATTAGAAACCCCTCCGATAATTGTATTTGTGGTTATTTACATTATATCAAAGGGGTTTCTTTTTGTATTATAAAAAGCATCCAGAAAAGTCATTTAAACTTTTCTGGATGCTTTTTAGCTAGGTTTTGTCCCAGCCTCTTATTTTTTTTAGTTTTGTTTAGTTGTTCCTCTATTTGCAATATTATGAGGCAAAATAATTGTTTTTTCATCTACGTCTTCTTTATTCATCAATTTAGTTAACAAACGCATAGATACAGCACCAATATCATATAATGGTTGAGTAATAGTACTTAATTTTGGTCTTACCATTTCAGATAATTTAGAATTATTTGCAGTAACTACTTCGAATTCTTCTGGTATTTTAACTGAATGATCTAAAGCACCATTCATAATTCCAACAGCAATTTCATCGTCACCAGCAAATGCGGCAGTTGCTCCTGCTTCAGCTAACTTAGTATAAGCTTCTTCTCCAGCTGCAAATGTATAATCTGTTTCAACAATCAAGCTTTCATCATACGCAATACCTGCATTTTCTAAAGCTGTTTTGTATCCTTTTAAGCGGTAAATACCATTTATAGGTTCTTGAGTAATTGATCCAGAAACAAATGCAATACGCTCATGTCCATTAGCAATCAATTGTGCTATCGTTTGTTCTGTTGCAGCTTCATAATCAATATTGACACTTCCCATTTGTTCATCCGGATCAACTGTTCCTGCCAAAACAACTGGTGTTTTTGAGCGAGAAAATTCTGCTCTTAATTCATCTGAAATTTTATGACCCATATAAATAATTCCATCTACTTGTTTTGCTAAAAGTGTGTTTAATACTTGAATTTCTTTTAAATCATTTTGATCAGAATTAGCTAAAATAATATTGTATTTATACATTGATGCAATATCATCGATTCCTCTAGCCAAAGATGAAAAATATAAATTTGTTACATCGGGAATAATAACACCAACTGTTGTTGATTTTTTGCTAGCCAATCCACGAGCAACAGCATTTGGACGGTAGTCTAGACGGTCAATAACTTCTAATACCTTTTTTCGAGTAGTTGGTTTTACATTGGGGTTGCCGTTTACAACACGTGAAACAGTTGCCATAGAAACATTTGCTTCTCTTGCAACATCATAAATAGTAATGGTTTGTTTTTCCATAATTAAGCTCCTTCAAGTAGTTAGATTCGTTTACTTTTTGTATAGTACCAATTTATCAAATTTACGCTCTCAATGCAAGCGTTTCATTTCCGTTTTCATGAAAATTTCATAATTTCTTTCATTTTAAAATTTTATATCCTTTTTTAGTTTTCTTTGAGAAAACCATTTTCATTAGTGATACAATTAGTTCACGTATTATTAGAAAGGTAGGACAATTATTGTGAACAAACAACTTGATAAATTACAAGAATGGTTAGTCAAAGAAGAATTAGATATGGCTTTTATTAATGAACCCAATACTATTGCTTATTTAAGCGGTTATGAAAGTGATCCCCATGAGCGTATTTTAGCTTTGGCTGTTTTTGCAACAGAGGAACCTTTCCTTTTCACACCTGAACTTGAAAAAGGCGATGCTCTAAAAAGTGAATGGCCGCATGCTGTTTATGGTTATCTAGACAATGAAGATCCTTGGTCTCTTATTGCTCATCACCTCAAGTCTCGCAAGAGCGATCTTAACAGTATTGCAATTGAAAAAGATTTTTTAACGGTTGGTCGATTTGAAAAACTTCAATCCTATTTCTCAGCTGGTTCTTTTTTAGATATTACACCTAAAATACAGTCTATGAAGCTGATTAAAACTCCTGAAGAAATTGATAAAATGATGGAGGCCGGCAAATGGGCTGATAGAGCTTTTGAAATTGGCTTTAATGCAATAAAAGAAGGCATATCTGAAGAAGAAATTGTAGCAGAAATTGAATACCATTTAAAAAAAGAAGGAATCAAAGAAATGAGTTTTGAAACGATGGTCTTAACTGGTGACAACGCAGCCAGCCCACATGGTACTCCAGGTAAAAGACAGGTTCAATCAAATGAGTTTGTTTTATTTGATTTAGGTGTTATTTATAATGGATATACTAGTGATGCTACTCGCACTATCGCTTTTGGAGAACCTTCAAAACAGGCTAAAGAAATTTATGCTATTGTATTAGAAGCTTATCATGCTGCATTGTCAGCAGTTAAACCTGGCATAACTGCTGGTGAATTAGATAGACTTGCTCGTGACGTTATCACTAAAGCAGGTTATGGACCCTATTTCACTCATCGTTTAGGCCATGGTTTAGGAAGTTCAGTCCATGAGTTCCCTTCTATAATGCAAGATAGTGGTTTCGTTATACAAGAGGGCATGTGTTTCTCAATAGAACCGGGAATCTATTTGCCAGGAGTCGCTGGTGTTCGTATAGAAGATTGTGTAGTTGTCACGAAGGATGGTTGCAAAGTTTTCACTCATACGCCAAACGTATACACTTCAATTTAAATAGACAATTTCAAAAATTTAATATCTGTTTATTCAACTACAGAAAAAAAAGCAATGGACTATGAAGCCCATTGCTTTTTTCTGTAAAATTAAATTCCTGCATTTGTATTTGTAGATTTATGTTCGTTTGCGTTTCCGTTCTCTTTAGTTTGTTCTGTGTTAACATTTGCTGTTGAGTAATCAGGACCTTCTTTAGCTTGTTCTTGATCATAAGCAAAGTCCATTGTGTTTCTTTCAACTTCTTCTTTTAAAGAAGTACCATCATATTTTAGGCTAGTAGAAACTTCGTCAACTTCTTCTTTGCCATCTTTTGCTTTTGATTTCACTTCTTCAGATGTATCTTTGGCTGTCGTTTTAACTTCTTCTACAGTTTCAGTAGCTGTTGATTTTGCTTCTTGAGCTACATCTGTAACTGTTGATTTTGCATCTTTTGCTACTTCAGTTGCTGATTCTTTAAGATCAGTTAAACCTTCACCTACATCTTTTGATGCACGAGTCAACTGCTCTTTCATTTGAGAAGCTGATTCTTTCAGGCTAATTTTGATGTCTTCTGATGCATCTTTAGCAACATTTTTCATTTCTCTGCCTTTTTCTTTAGCAATATCAGCGTATTCTTTAGCAGATCCTTTAGCATTAGTTGTTTGTTGATTTAACTCTTCACGTAATTCTTTACCAGATTTTGGTGCGTATAATAGAGCCGTAATTCCTGCTGCTGCAGCTCCTACGATTGCTCCTAAAAGAAATCCACCTTTGTTTGCCATATATAGTTCTCCCCTTTTCTCAATTCACTATGAATGTTTTAATTTCTTAATGGTTAATGGTTGTTTAATTTATACTTCTTTTTTATTTTTACGTTTTTTATTCATATTTAATGCCGTTTTACCGACTTTAGTTACTACACCTGTTTGAGCTGTTCTCTTAGTCGCTCCAGCAACATGTGTCGTTAAGTTACGAGTCGAATCATTTAAACTTGAAACAGTAGCTCCTAGATCGCCAATAGCCCTGAACAATGGATCAGTTTTACCTAATTTTCCATTTACATCATCTAATGTCGTGTTGGATTTATTTAATAACCCTTCTACTTCAATCAGAAGACTATCCGCATCTTTTGTTAAAACACTAATACTTTTATTAGCTTCATTAACCGTTGTTTGGACTTCTCCAATTACCTTAGAGACTTTCATTAATACAATGATTAAAAACACAACTAATGCCGCAAATGCTATAGCAGCTATCAGTGCTGCAATTTCTCCACCTGTCATATGAACCCCTCACTTCCTTCTATTTTCTAATTTTTAAGGTAAATAAATTCGGTTGACCAAACAAACTTAATTAACTATTTACTTGTTTATCACCAAATTCTTCAACCTAAATATAAAATATGTTCTACACGTATAGAATACCATTATTTTTTTTTTACATCAAATAATATGAAACCGAATACTTTCACAGTTTCTTTTTTTATTAACCCTGTTATTTTAGCAAAATCTAATTTATTCTTATTTATGCACTTTAGTTAAAAAATTTAGGTTTTTCTTAATACAGCTGCGACTATAATTTTGTTTGAATATTTGTTACTATGTTAAAGAACAGTTAAATAGAAATATATATTTAAAGGAGTATTTAGTTTATGGACAGCAGTAATCAATTAGATAGTTCAATTGCAGTCGATGTCGTTGATACTTTAACAGAACAAACTAATATTTTTTCGGAATTTTGGAATTCAATTGATTGGCACAATATTATTGCTACAGTAACAGCTAGTGCCATCCAAATCATATTTTTCACGATTTTCTTTTACATTATAAAAGTAATTGGAAATTATTTTATTGAACGGACATTTGAAAATTACCGTAAGAAAAAAGATATTTCTACAAACCGATTGAATACACTATATAATTTGTCGAAAAATTTATTTCAATCCTTTGTTGGCTTTTTCTTATTCTATGCGATTCTTTCAGCAATTGGTATTCCCGTTGGTACACTACTTGCTGGGGCTGGTGTGATTGGTTTAGCACTGTCTCTTGGAGCACAAGGTTTTGTCAGCGATATAGTAAATGGGTTTTTTCTTCTATTTGAAAAGCAAATTGATGTTGGTGATGTCGTGGAGTTAGATACCGTTTCAGGTGTTGTTGTCGATGTGAATTTAAAAACGACTAAAATAAAAAGTTTTGACGGAACGCTTAACTTTGTACCAAATCGTTATATTACGATTGTGAGCAATAAATCCCGTGAAGATATGCGTGCTCAAATCGATATTCGCCTTTTACCTGATGCTGATTTAGAAAAAGTCAATTCGGTTATCACAAATGTTAATGATGCCCTCGTTCCTCAATACCCTGATATTACTGAACCTCCTAATAATTTAGGTTTGATTGATCTTGGAAATGGTTATTATGGGATACGAATTGTGCTATTTGCTTTACATGGACATGAATTTGAGATAAAAAATGCTTTTTCTCAAGCCTATGTCACTGCGTTAGCAAAAGAAGGCATTGAAATACCCACTAACCCACTTAAAGTTATGCAGTAGCAATTTTTTCAGCTTAAATAAAGGAGGCAACTATTAATGTCAGTAGCGCCAAAAATATTAATTTTAACAGGAAGTTACGGAAACGGCCACTTAGAAGTAACGCGATCATTAATAGCGGAATTAAATAAACGCGGCATCACGGATATCGTTACATCTGATTTATTTTATGAAGCTCATCCAATTTTGACAAATGTTACTAGAAAATTGTATATCAAAAGTTTTTCTAAAGGACAAAATATTTACGGCTTTCTTTATTACAAATCGGATTATAGGCTAACGGACTTTAGAATTGATCGAATGATCGATAAGTATGGTTACATGCGAATCAGTCAGTTAATGAAAGAAAATGAATTTGATTTAGTTATCAATACTTTTCCAATGCAGGCTTTGCCTATTTACAAGCAACGTTCTAAACCAGAGACGCCATTTATAAATGTGTTAACTGATTTTTGTTTGCATACACGGTGGATTTCAGATAGCATCGATTATTTTTTTGTCGCTTGTAATAGCTTAAAAGACGAATTAACCGCTACTGGAATAAATGAAAATAAAATCACCATATCTGGTATACCTATCAAAGAAGAATTTTACGCTTATGATAAACTTTCTCTTCCTGAGAAAAACAGTAAAAACCAAATAAAAAAATTATTAATTTCGGCTGGCGCACATGGTGTGCTAAAAGATTTGGGTCAAATTATTGACGAGTTAAAGTCTAAAGAAGACTTGCATATAACGGTTGTTTGCGGTTCTAATAAGCTACTCTTCAATAAACTTATGCAAGACTATGAAAATGATGTCAATATAACGATCCTTGGGTATGTTTCAAATATGGCTAGTTTAATGAACCAATCGGATATCATGGTTACGAAAGCTGGCGGAATTTCTCTTTCAGAAGCTTTGGCAATTCGTATTCCTTTAATTCTAACGCCTGCTGTTCCTGGACAAGAAAAAGATAATGCGCGCTTTTTCGAAAGAGAAGGAATGGCTATTGTCACAAAATCAGAGGATGAAATTGCTCCAGCTGTTTTAACTTTACTAAAACAGCCCCTTTTATCAAAAAGTTTAACAAAACAAATGGAAAATCATTTCCATCCGCATGCCTCTGCACTTATTGTTGATAAAGTCTTAACACTGATTGACAAACCTACTCTTTACAAGGAGCCTTTTCATGATTCTAAAGAGATTAAAAATTGATAGAAATTTTTTATTTTTGCTTCTCTCCTTAATACTTGTTGAGTACGTTCGTGCTGCCTTTATTCTTAGTTATTTACCCGTTCAGGCTGCAGTAGGAACTCAATTCACTCTAGCTTTGGTTGGTTTAGCTATTAGTTTACATTATATAAGTGAAGCTTTTTCAAATTTTCAAATAGGCTTTTTGATGAATCGCTTTGGTATCCAAAAAGTCATCTCCTTATCATTTTTATTGATTTTTATTTCTTTTATCATTGTTCCTTTATTTCAGTTTAATGCTATCGCTATTGTTTTCGCTTCGATTTTATTAGGGTTTGGTGCTTGTCCCCTTTGGATCTTACTTCTAGCTAAAGCTAGTTCAGGTTCCAGAGGGAAAAATATGGGGTTAATTTACTTTTGCTGGATACTAGGCATGGCAAGTGGCGTTATAGTCATGAATTACTTAATGAATATTAACTTAGTTGTCTCCTATTGGCTGTTGCCGCTCTTTATAATAGGAGCATACATCAGTTTTTGTTTATCCGGCAGTCATCCTGATCAACAATCTGATACACAAAATAGAACAACTATCTTAAAAAAGACATTCTCCATTTTAAAAAAAAGTCGCCTAATTTTACCTGGAACCTTAATGCAGAGTATTTCAATTGGAATGTTGATTCCAATTTTACCAACCTTTGTTTTGCAAGACCTTCATTTTTCTTATAATCACTATACTCGTTTATTGTTTATCGCTGGTTTAACAGCTGTAATTCTTATGCAGCCACTTGGTCGGTTAGTTGATTATTTCAAACCACGTCCTCTTTTTATTGGAGGATTTATGCTTTTTGGAATTACGCTGATCTCCACTACATTTAATCCGTCTATTCTGACTGTCTATCTTTTAGTCGCCTCCATGTCGATTGCATACACCCTTTTTTTACCGGCTTGGAATACTTATGTTGCTACTAAAATTACCAAAGAAGACCAGAATGTTAGTTGGGGTATTATTTCATCTTTTCAAGGTATTGGAACTATGCTTGGTCCTATTATTGGGGGCTTACTTGCTACTTATAGCGCAAGTATCACAGTCATTGTCAGTGCTTCTCTGTTCCTTTTAATCAGTTTGCTATACTTAGTCTTTAAATAAAAAACTTCTCTTTAAAACCAAATGGTTTTAAAGAGAAGTTTTTTTATTTATAATTGTCTATTGGCTTTCTTTTCTAAGAAATCTCCTACATGTTCAATTGCAAAAGGAATCGCTTCTTCTTGTGGTGTCATTTGAGGATGATGCAACCCAAAAGGACTGTCGACACCTAACCAAAACATTGTTCCAGGAATTTTGTCTAAATAATAACCAAAATCTTCTCCGGTCATTTCTGTTCCCATTTCTTTGTAATTGACGCCTTGCTTTTTAGTCATATAATCAATAAAAGATAGCGTTTCTACCTCACTGTTGACGACAGGGTAATACCCAGCTTGGTCTAAATCCAAATAAATTTTACAGTTGTAAGACAACTCAATTCCTTTAACAATATCTTTTACTCTTTGTTGTGTTAGCTCACTCATCTCAGAAGTTAACGTGCGGATAGTCCCAGAAAGACTAGCATACCCGCTGATAATATTTCCGGCTGTTCCAGCATGCATCGTTCCTAGCGTAATCACTGCACCCTCCATTGGGTTAACACTTCGGCTGATGATTGTTTGAATTTGGTTGATGAATTGGCTTGCAGCGACTATCATATCGTTCGATTCATGTGGGTAGGCAGCATGTCCGCTTACACCGCGAAATTCTACATCGATTGCACATGTCCCAGCAAATAATGTTCCAACTTTGGTTCCTAAAGTTCCCACTGGCAAATCAGGTTTTACATGTAATGCATAAATTTCATCTGGCATATAGTCCTCTAAAAAACCACTATCGTAAATGATTTTTGCTCCACTCACATTCTCTTCAGCAGGTTGAAAAATAAAGACTAAATCATCTATAGTTTGGTGAGAACTAAAATACGTCAATAATCCTAAAGCAATGGACATATGCATATCATGACCACAGGCGTGCATTCTTCCTTCGTGAGTAGATTTAAAAGACAAACCTGTATCTTCTGTAACTGGCAAACCATCTATATCGGTTCTCCATCCAATCGTTTTTTCACCTATACTGCCTTTTACTCGAACAACAATAGCGGTTTCCCATGTTTTTATTTCTAAATTTTCTTGTGGCAACTCTTTAATCTTAGCCAACAAATAAGCGTGCGTTTTATATTCTTCTAAACCAATTTCAGGAATCAAATGCAATTCTCTTCGCATTTGGATAAAAGGATTTTCTTGTGTCATCTTCTCTACCCTCTTCTAAAAAAAGCGCTGAAACAGAAACGGATTGCTCTTTTCTGTTTCACGCTCTTTTAATTTTATTTCTATAAATCGCGTAAAGCCTCAATTAGTCCTGTTTTACTTTTTGTTTTTTCATCAATGTCTTTGATTTTTTTAGCTGGTGTCCCTGCTACAACGGTGTAAGGTGCAACATCTTGGATGACAATAGCTCCTGCTGCAACAACGGCACCTTTTCCGATTCGAATACCTTCTAGTACGACAGCATTCGCGCCAATTAATACATTATCTTCTACAATAACCGGTTGAGCACTAGCTGGTTCAACAACACCTGCTAGCACGGTACCTGCACCAATATGACAATTTTTACCAACAGTTGCTCGTCCGCCTAATACAGCACCCATATCAATCATTGTTCCCTCACCGATAATAGCTCCAATATTGATAACAGCACCCATCATGATAACAGCTGAATCGCCTATTTCGACTTGATCGCGTATAAAGGCCCCTGGTTCAATTCGAGCATTAAATTGCTTCATATCTACTAAAGGTATAGCCGAATTACGACGATCATTTTCAATTACTTTATCTTCAATCCATTCTTTATTTTCTTCTAAAAAAGGTTCGATCACATTCCATTCACCAAAGATAGTTCCCACTTCATCCGTTGTGAAATTTTGAATTGAAGTTGGAAAATTCAATTTGCTTAAGTTACCCTTTAAATAAACTTTTACAGGTGTTTTCTTTTCACTTTTTGATATAAATTCAATGATTTCGTTAGCATCCATTTCATCATTCCTGACTAATTTGTAACTCTTTAATGCGAACGTTCCGCTTTTCGAGTCACATCATATTTATTTTCAAACTCATGTGCAATGCGATTTGTGCCTTTTAAAATTTCACTTCTAGTAATGATGCCTACAAAGCTTCCATCATCACTTGCCACACATATAAATGCATTATCAACTAATAAATGTAAAACTTCTTCCAAATCATAGGGATCATCTATGACAGCAAAATCAGTAGTCATCACGTCAGATACCAATATTTCGCCTAATTTATCAAAGTCAATGTCTTCTAATCCTGTAATGGCTTCAACGATCATCGGCATAGAAATGAGTCCTTTAATTTTATAATCATGATCTAACACTGGAATTACGGAATAACCAATTTTTGTAAGCACTAATAACGCATGGTTTAACCGATTGTTCATTTGGACATGCGCAACTCTATCCGCTGGAATCAAAAATTCTCTTTGTTTCCAGTAACATTTCTCCAATTTCTTTCCCTATCATTATCTTCATTTCCTTCCTTGAGATACTAAATCCAAGTACTATTTACGTTAAAAGTGGCAAAGATAGCAAAAACTGGA
>NZ_ABHH01000046.1:0-10699 GCF_000171855.1 Carnobacterium sp. AT7
CAGTCAGCACGACTGATAGACAGGAATCTGCGTACAAAAGCACCTTTTGAATCATAACATGGTCTAATAATATTGTCAACAAGTTGAGTTGAAAATGCTAAAAGTTTTTTTATCTTTTTTGCACTTTCATTAGTATACTCCTACTCTCTATTTTTTTAAAGCTTTCTTTACTAAATAACAGATATTTATTGTAACTTATTGAATCGAGGCGAAAAAAATGCAGACAAGTATCTTGTTTTTACTTATTTGGTTTACAGGGTGTTGTTTTGGTTCTTTTTTAATGGTAGTTGGTTTAAGAGTGCCTATTCATCAATCTATTGTCTTTCCACGTTCTCACTGTCCGAATTGTCAGCAAACATTGCAGGTTTTTGAGCTGATCCCTATTTTATCTTATGTTAATCAAAAAGGGCGGTGCCGAAATTGTAAACAGCCTATTTCCATTTTATATCCTTTAGCCGAAGCTTTCACTGGAGCTATCTTTTTAGCTACCTTTTTAACTTTCCTGTATTCCCCAACAGAAGGTTTATTTGTTATCGGAATCATTTCCTTCAGTCTTATCTTTATCATTACGGATATTTGCTATCAACTCTTACCTGACCGTATAATGCTTTTTTTCTTGTTGTGGGTTTTCTTAGGTCGTTTGGCACTCCATCCTCACCCTTTCAGCTCTTATCTTTTTAGCGGTTTTGGTTTTTTCTGTTTTTTTTACCTGCTTTATCAGTTCTCTTCTACTCCTATAGGTGGCGGTGACGTAAAATTATTCGGTATCATCGGATTATTACTTGGTTATAACTTAACTTTGATTGCTATTATGATTGCTTGCTTTTTAGCACTTTTAATTCATTTTCCATTAGTGGTCAGCAAAAAAATCCCCTATAAACATCCTATTCCATTTGCCCCCTTTATTTTTTTAGGAACATTTTCGGCATATTTTTTACAAGATTTTTTCACGACTTGGTTGTTAATGTAAAATTAAAAAATTCATCACTAAAAAAAGTATTCGCACACTGTATTGAGAGATTTATCGTATTTATATGGTGTGCAAATGCTTGTTAAGCACCATAGGGTTAATACATATACACTTGTATAGTCTTTAACTTGATTTTAAATACTATATGATAATCCATTCATCCTTAACACGGTACTTCACGCCCCTTTAATTGAATTGTTCTAGTTCAAAAAACAACATTTTAATCATTTGCTAAAATGAACAAAAAAAAGAGCCCTCATATTAGATATGAGGAACTCTTTTCAAGTTATTTAGGTTCGATTTGGTCATTGATACTGTAAACATTTTCGCTTACAACGCCAACGCCTTTAGGTTTCATTTTACGGTATTTAGCCATTCCGGTACCAGCTGGAATAACTTTACCAATGATAACATTTTCTTTCAATCCTAATAACGGATCACGTTTTCCACGAATAGCAGCATCAGTTAAGACACGTGTTGTTTCTTGGAATGATGCAGCAGATAAGAAACTATTTGTTTCAAGGGAAGCTTTTGTAATTCCAAGCAATACAGGACGAGCCGTTGCAGGAATTCCGCCAGATACCAATGTGTCAAAGTTTTTATCTGTGTAATCATGAATGTCAATCAATGTACCTGGTAAAATATCTGTTTCACCTGGATCCATTACGCGTACTTTACGTAGCATTTGACGTACCATAACTTCGATATGTTTGTCGCCGATTTCTACCCCTTGCATACGGTATACTTTTTGAACTTCACGTAGCAAGTAGTTTTCAACAGCAAGCACATCACGAACACGTAATAATTCTTTAGGATCAATTGAACCTTGGTCTAATGCTTCACCACGGTGGATAATATCTCCTTCTTCAACTTTCAAACGTGCAGAGAATGGTACTTGGTAAGAACGAGTATCCGTATCTCCCTTGATTGTAACTTCTTTCGTACGAGCTGCTGGATTTTCATCGATCGATACGACTTCCCCAGTAACTTCAGTAATGACAGCTTGACCTTTAGGGTGACGAGCTTCAAAAATTTCTTGGATACGAGGAAGCCCTTGAGTAATATCATCTCCGGCAACCCCACCTGTATGGAACGTACGCATTGTTAATTGAGTACCGGGTTCTCCGATTGATTGAGCGGCAATTGTTCCAACTGCTTCTCCAACTTCAACTTCAGAACCGGTTGCTAAGTTACGGCCATAACAATGTTTACATACACCGTGTTTAGTATTACATGTAAATACGGAACGAATCGTAATTTCTTCGATTCCTGCAGCTATTATCTCTCTTGCAATGTCTTCAGTAATAATTTGGTTTTCACCAATAATAACTGTTCCATCTTCAGGGTTAAAGACTGTTTTACGAGTGTAACGTCCTAATAGGCGTTCTTCAAGTGGTTCAATTACTTCGTTTCCTTCTTTGATTGCTTGAATCACTAATCCACGGTCAGAACCACAGTCTGTTTCACGAATGATAACATCTTGTGCAACGTCAACTAAACGACGAGTCAAGTAACCTGAGTCGGCTGTTTTCAAGGCTGTATCGGTCATCCCTTTACGAGCTCCATGGGTAGAGATAAACATTTCTAAGACAGATAATCCTTCACGGAAGTTAGAAGTAACCGGTAATTCCATGATTTGACCATTCGGTGCAGCCATCAATCCACGCATACCAGCAAGCTGAGTAAAGTTGGAAATATTCCCACGGGCACCAGAGTCACTCATCATGAAGATTGGGTTAAGGTCATTCAAACTTTCCATTAAGCGGATTTGAATGTGATCTTTTGTTTTGTTCCAGATATCAATAACACGTTCATAACGTTCTTCATCCGTAATTAAACCACGACGGAATTGTTTCGTTACTTTTTCAACTTGTTTATGAGCATTATCTAGAATTTCTTGTTTTTCTTCTAATACTACGATGTCGGAGATACCAACTGTAATACCAGCTTTTGTTGAATATTTGTATCCTAGATCTTTCATTCTGTCTAGCATTTTAGACGTTTCAGTTATTTTGAATCGTTTGAATACTTCAGCAATGATATTTCCAAGATTTTTCTTTTTGAATGGTTTGACTAATTCTTGAGCTTGAATGTGTTCAAGAACATTTATGCCACCTTCAACAAAATAGCTGTCTGGAGTTTGCACTTCTAAGTTACTTTGTGTTGGTTCATTCATATACGGGAATTCATTTGGCATGATATCGTTAAAGATCAATTTACCAACAGTAGTGATCATTAATTTATCTTTTTGCCATTCAGTAAATGGTTTGTTTGGAATATCAGTTGGTTTGATTGCAATTCTAGAATGCAAATGAACATATCCGCTTTGGTAAGCAAGCATTGCTTCATTCAAACTACTAAATTGCATTCCTTCGCCTTCGCGTCCTTCTTCTTCCATTGTTAGATAATAGTTACCTAACACCATATCTTGAGATGGTGTTACTACTGGTTTACCATCTTTTGGATTTAAAATGTTTTGGGCAGCTAGCATCAACATACGAGCTTCAGCTTGTGCTTCGTCACTTAAAGGTACGTGGACAGCCATTTGGTCACCATCAAAATCGGCATTATACGCTTCACATACTAATGGGTGAAGACGGATAGCTTTACCTTCAACAAGAACGGGTTCAAATGCTTGAATTCCAAGTCTGTGTAAAGTAGGTGCGCGGTTCAATAGTACTGGATGTTCACGGATAACTTCTTCTAAGATTGGCCAGATAGCATCATCTTGACGGTCAATTTTACGTTTTGCATTTTTAATGTTACTCGCAATATCACGTGAAACTAACTCTTTCATTACAAAAGGTTTGAACAATTCAATTGCCATTTGTTTTGGTAAGCCACATTGGTACATTTTCAAGAAAGGTCCAACAACGATAACAGAACGTCCTGAATAATCGACACGTTTACCTAGCAAGTTTTGACGGAAACGTCCTTGTTTCCCTTTAAGCATATGTGACAATGATTTCAATGGACGGTTACCTGGTCCAGTAACTGGACGGCCACGACGACCATTATCGATCAATGCATCTACTGCTTCTTGCAACATACGTTTTTCATTTTGTACGATAATGTTTGGAGCGTTTAAATCTAATAAACGTTTCAAACGGTTGTTACGGTTGATTACACGACGGTACAAGTCATTTAAGTCACTTGTAGCGAAACGTCCACCTTCTAATTGAACCATTGGGCGAATTTCTGGTGGGATGATAGGAATAACATCCATTACCATCCATGAAGGGTGGTTTCCAGAATTACGGAATGCTTCTAAGATATCTAAGCGACGAATAGCACGTGTCCGTTTTTGACCTGTAGTTGTTTTTAAGATTTCTTTTAATTCTTCAACTTCTTGATCCAATTTAACATCGTTTAAGAGTTGTTTAACCGCTTCTGCTCCCATTTCAGCTTGAAATTCATTGCCGTATTGTTCACGTTTTTCACGGTATTCTCTTTCTGTTAATAATTGTTTCTTTTCTAATGAAGTGCTACCTGGTTCGATAACCACATAAGAGGCAAAGTAAATGATTTCTTCAAGAGCACGCGGACTCATGTCTAAGACAAGACCCATACGACTTGGAATACCTTTAAAGTACCAAATGTGAGAAACTGGTGCTGCTAATTCAATATGACCCATACGTTCACGACGAACTTTTGAGCGTGTAACTTCTACTCCACAACGGTCACAAACAATCCCTTTATAACGGATACGTTTGTATTTTCCACAAGCACATTCCCAGTCCTTTGAAGGTCCAAAAATACGTTCACAGAACAAGCCATCACGTTCTGGTTTTAAGGTACGGTAGTTAATGGTTTCTGGTTTTTTTACTTCACCATAAGACCAACTACGGATTTTATCTGGAGAAGCCAAACCAATCTGCATGCTTTCAAAATTATTAACGTCTATCAAGGGGCTAACCTCCCTTTATTTTTGTTGAGCTGCCCTACCTGCTCTATTGTTTTTTTTATAGATAGTGGTATCTATCTTTGTTTTAAAAGGAGTGCTCGAATAGTCACTTAAGTCATGTCAACTTATGAACCATTCGAGTTCTGCCCGTTTTAGTCTTCTTTTAATCTTTCTTGTTCAGCTGCTTCAGCGCGAATCTTTTCTTGCTCTTCAGCATATTTATTTAATGCATCTGGGTTCACGATATCGTCATCATCATCCATATCACGCAATTCAATTAATTCATCATTTTCATTTAGCACTTTCATGTCTAAACCTAATGATTGCAATTCTTTTACTAATACGCGGAATGATTCTGGAACACCTGGTTTTGGAATTTTTTCGCCTTTAACAATTGCTTCATACGTTTTCACACGACCAACAACATCATCGGATTTGTAAGTTAAGATTTCTTGTAGTGTATAAGCTGCCCCATACGCTTCAAGAGCCCAAACTTCCATTTCTCCAAAACGTTGTCCACCAAATTGAGCTTTACCACCCAATGGTTGTTGTGTAACTAATGAGTAAGGTCCAGTTGAACGTGCATGTAACTTATCATCAACCATGTGGGCTAATTTAATCATGTACATAACTCCAACAGAAATACGGTTATCGAAAGGTTCTCCTGTGCGTCCATCATATAATACAGTTTTCGCATCAGCAGCCATTCCAGCTTCTCTAACAGTGTCCCATACATCTTCATCTGACGCTCCATCAAATACTGGTGTTGCAATGTGGATACCTAACTGACGAGCAGCCATTCCAATGTGCAATTCTAATACTTGTCCAATATTCATACGTGATGGTACCCCTAATGGGTTCAACATGATGTCAACTGGAGTTCCGTCAGGCATAAATGGCATATCTTCTTCCGGCATGATCAAAGAGACAACCCCTTTATTACCATGACGTCCGGCCATTTTATCCCCTTCGTTAATTTTACGTTTTTGAACGATGTAAACACGAACAAGCATATTTACGCCTGGTGATAATTCATCGCCTGCTTCACGAGTAAAGATTTTAACATCATGAACTGTTCCGCCACCACCATGTGGTACACGAAGAGATGTATCTCTAACTTCACGAGCTTTTTCACCAAAGATAGCATGTAATAGACGCTCTTCAGCAGATAATTCAGTTACCCCTTTAGGAGTTACTTTACCAACTAATAAATCGCCATCTTTTACTTCAGCACCGATACGGATAATTCCCATTTCGTCTAAGTCTTTCAAAGCGTCGTCTCCAACGTTTGGAAGTTCACGAGTAATTTCTTCAGGCCCAAGTTTTGTATCACGTGCTTCTGATTCAAATTCTTCAATATGAATAGAAGTGTATACATCATCTTTAACTAAGCGTTCGCTCATGATGATAGCATCTTCATAGTTATAACCTTCCCATGTCATGAAGGCTACTAATGGGTTTTGACCTAAAGCCATTTCGCCATTTTCCATAGAAGAACCATCGGCTAAGATTTCACCTTTTTCAACGCGATCGCCTTTTTCTACGATTGGGCGTTGGTTGTAACAAGTACCTGAATTTGAACGACGGAATTTTGTTACCGCGTATTTGTTCAAAGCACCATTTTCTTGACGTACGCGGATTTCATTTGCATCTACGTATTCAACGATACCATCATTTTTACAAATCAATGCAGCTCCTGAATCTCGAGCAGCTACGTGTTCCATACCCGTTCCAACAAGTGGTCCTTGAGGGTGGATTAATGGAACAGCTTGACGTTGCATGTTTGCTCCCATAAGAGCACGGTTACTATCATCATTTTCTAAGAACGGAATACAAGCTGTTGCTACTGCGACTACTTGTTTAGGAGAAACGTCCATGTAGTCAACACGACTAATAGGAACCTCTAAGTTTTCTTCCACGTAACGAGCAAGTACAATATCATTTGTAAATGTGCCATCTTCATTTAATGGAGCATTTGCTTGTGCAACAACATAGTTATCTTCTTCGTCAGCTGTTAGGTAATCAATTTGATCCGTAACAACACCTGTTTCGCGGTCAACACGACGGTAAGGCGTTTCAATGAAACCAAATTTATTTACTTTAGCGTAACTTGATAGACTGTTGATTAGTCCAATGTTTGGACCTTCTGGTGTTTCAATCGGACACATACGGCCATAATGGGAATAATGCACATCACGAACTTCATATCCAGCACGGTCCCTAGTTAATCCACCGGGTCCTAATGCAGATAGACGACGTTTATGAGTCAACTCACCCAATGGGTTTGTTTGGTCCATGAACTGAGACAATTGAGATGAACCAAAGAATTCTTTGATTGATGCTACAACTGGACGAATATTGATCAATTGTTGCGGTGTAACTGTAGCCATATCTTGGATAGACATACGTTCACGAACCACACGTTCCATACGAGACAAACCAATACGGAATTGATTTTGCAACAATTCACCTACTGAACGAATACGACGGTTTCCTAAGTGGTCAATATCGTCTACATTGCCAATACCTTCTTGTAAGTTAAAGAAATAACTCATAGAAGCTAAAATATCAGCTGGTGTAGCATTTTTTGTTTCATCAGCAATTATTTTGTTTCCAATCATATTTACAACGCGTTCTGGGTCTTTTTGAGAAAAGACTTTTACAACTTGTAATTCTACAGGTTCTGGAACAACACTGTCTTCTGATGGATAATATGTCACACTGTTTAAACCAGCAGTCAAATACGGTGTTAACTTGTTCATTTGATCACGGTCTAAAAATGTACCTGCTTCAACAATGATTTCGCCTGTTTCAGGGTCAACTAATGTTTCAGCCAATGTTTGATTGAATAAACGTGTTGCTAAGTTTAATTTTTTATTTACTTTGTAACGACCAACATTTGCTAAGTCATAACGTTTTGGATCGAAAAAGCGAGCTGTTAATAAGCTTCTTGAACTATCCGCTGTTTTGGGCTCACCTGGACGAAGACGTTCATAAACATCTTTCAAGGCTTCTTCTGTACGAGAATCGCTAGCGTTTTTGTGCAAATCTTTTTCCATTGTTAAACGAAGACTTTCGTTGTCACCAAAGATTTCCAAAATTTGATCATCTGATCCAAATCCTAATGCACGAACCAATACAGTTAATGGTATTTTACGTGTACGGTCTATACGAACATAAGAAAGGTCTTTTGCATCAGTTTCAAATTCAAGCCATGCTCCACGGTTAGGGATAAGAGTTGAACCAAATCCTTCTTTACCGTTTTTATCTAATTTTCCATGGAAATAAACACCTGGAGAACGTACTAATTGAGAAACGATTACTCGTTCTGCTCCGTTAATAACGAATGTCCCCATTTCTGTCATTAATGGGAAATCGCCAAAGAAAACTTCTTGTTCTTTAACTTCTCCACTTTCTTTGTTAATTAAACGTAATTTAACATAGATTGGAGCTGAATAGTTTGCGTCATGTGAGCGAGCTTCTTCAACGGTATATTTAGGTTCTTGTAACTGGTAATCCGTAAATTCTAATGAAAGATTTCCAGCAAAATCATCGATTGGAGAAATGTCTTTAAACATTTCGCGTAATCCTTCATCTAAGAACCATTGGTAAGAATCAGTTTGAATTTCAATTAAATTTGGAAGTTCTAAAACCTCATGGATACGTGAAAAACTTCTACGTGTACGGTGCTTACCGTAATTTACTAAATGGCCTGCCAACCTGTTCACCCCTCAAACTGTTTTTAGTGTGGTCGTTCTAAGCAAATTAATATATTTCATTTACGTTACTTTTATTAAAAACAAGTAACAATCTATATATCCGTCTATTTTTTGGCAAAAAAAAACCAAAAGATTCGTGAACTTTTAAAAAATAAAAATCCATTTCCTTTTGTTTTCTTCTTTAAACTTGTTCTGGACAATATTTCAAAACAAGTTTTTCTTCTTTAAGACACACTATATGCATTAGATTATTTTACATTATTACTCTGGTTAAGTCAATCATTTTTTTAGTTTTTCACACTTTGAATAATCCAATACCCTTTATCTTTAACCATTACTTGAGCATTGCCAAATGTTTCTTCCATTTTAGCCTTAGCACTCGGTGCACCTTGTTTTTTCTGAATCACAATCGTCAACGTACCACCCTTTTTTAATAGCTCAAAAGCACCGGTTAAAATACCATGAACCACTTCCTTACCCGCACGAATAGGAGGATTGCTAACGATTGCCGCAAAATCTTTCCCTACTACTGATTCATAGATATCTGATGTATGGATCAACACATTTGACAACCGATTATTTGATGCATTTTGCTTAGCTAATCCCAGTGCCCGCTCATTGACATCAACCATTTCTACTTTACGTTCAGGGTCATCTTTTGCTAACGCCAAGCCCATTGGACCATATCCGCATCCAACATCTAATAGATCACCTGGAATCATTCCTGAAAAATCAAAGGCTTCAATTAATAATCGAGAACCAAAATCAACCGTTTTTTTAGAAAACACTCCTGCGTCAGTTACGAATTTAAACTCTTGCCCACGCAATGTATATGTCCAAGCAGCTGTTTCACTTACAACATTGGGTTTATTAGTAAAATAATGATCTGCCATATTTATTCCTCCTTAATTTAGCTTTCAAACAATTCACTTATCACTCAATAAAGATAAAAAAGACACGCAGCGAACTGCGTGTCTTTTTCAAAGCAAAATAGAGTTAAATTATTTAACTTCTACAGATGCTCCAGCTGCTTCTAAAGCTTCTTTCAAAGCTTCAGCATCTTCTTTAGAAATGTTTTCTTTGATTGCTGCTGGTGCTCCATCAACTAATCCTTTAGCTTCTTTCAAGCCAAGGCCTGTAGCTTCACGTACAGCTTTGATAACTTTAATTTTTGAGTCTCCAGCAGAAGTTAATTCTACTGTAAATTCAGTTTGTTCAGCTGCTGCTGATTCTCCAGCACCTGCTGCTGCTACAGGAGCTGCTGCAGTTACGCCAAATTCTTCTTCGATTGCTTTTACTAAGTCGTTTAATTCTAAAATCGTTGATTCTTTCAAGTCAGCAACGATTTGTTCAATGTTTAATGCCATTGTTGGTTTCCTCCATTATTGGGTATTTTTTTTTGGTTCAACTTGCTTGATATTCAAGAAAAACTCGCTTAATTAAGCTACTTCTTCTTTTGATTCTGCAACTGCTTTGATAGCAAGTGCAGTATTGCGAACTGGTGCTTGAAGTACAGATAACAACATTGATAACAAACCATCGCGATCTGGTAATGTTGCAAGAGCATTGATTTCAGTAGCTGAAGAAACACGTCCTTCAATTACGCCACCTTTGATTTCTAATGCAGCTGCTTCTTTAGCAAATTCAGCGATAATTTTTGCAGGTGCTACCACGTCATCATTACTAAACGCAATTGCTGTAGGTCCTTTAAAAACATCGTCCATTCCTTCTAAACCTGCTGCTTCTGCTGCACGGCTTAAAACTGAATTTTTGATAACTTTCATTTGGATTCCTGCATCACGTAATTGTTTACGTAAATTAGTCACTTCTTCAACAGTTAATCCACGGTAGTCCATTACGACTACTGAAGCTGCTTCTTTAAATTTAGTTGATGCTAAATCAACTAATTCTTGTTTTTTTGCGATTGCTGCTTGACTCATTAATTTTTCACCTCCCGATCGATTGGCTAGAATTCTTTGTTTTCAAAAGCTTAAAGGCTCATTAAACGCAAAAAACTCTACGTCACCTTAGACATAGAGGGATAATTGTATGTTTTCACATATTCATCCTCGGCAGGAAATTAAGGCATCAGCCACCTACTGTCTT
>NZ_ABHH01000045.1:0-11554 GCF_000171855.1 Carnobacterium sp. AT7
CGAGAGGTGCGACACACCGGCCGCTTTGCCACGGCGAGTGTGACGGAAATTTTCGTGGAGCAATGTCTAATTTATAAGAATAGGCGAAGGAGGGAAAATAATGGCAAAACAAAAGATTCGTATCCGCTTAAAAGCATATGAACATCGTATCTTAGATCAATCAGCGGAAAAAATTGTAGAAACAGCAAAAAGAACTGGTGCTAGTGTATCTGGTCCAATTCCATTGCCAACAGAAAGAACTCTTTATACAGTGATCCGTGCGACTCACAAATATAAAGATTCTCGCGAACAATTTGAAATGCTTACACACAAACGTGTGATTGATATCGTTAACCCAACAGCAAAAACTGTTGATGCTTTAACAAAACTAGATCTACCATCTGGCGTAGATATCGAAATCAAGCTTTAATTTTATTAAAAAAAATATAATGGAGGTGTACTCATGACCAAAGGAATCTTAGGAAAAAAAGTAGGTATGACGCAAGTCTTTACTGAATCAGGTGAATTAATACCAGTAACTGTAATCGAAGCAACTCCAAACGTTGTTTTACAAGTTAAAACAATGGAAACGGATGGTTACGAAGCAGTTCAATTGGGTTACCAAGAAAAACGTGAAGTATTGTCAAATAAACCTGCAATGGGTCATGTAGCAAAAGCAAATGCTACTCCTAAGCGCTTCATTCGTGAATTTAACGATGTTGTGCTTGGAGAATATGAAGTAGGACAAGAAGTGAAAGTTGATACTTTCGCAGTTGGAGACATCGTTAATGTAACGGGGACTACCAAAGGTAAAGGATTCCAAGGTGTTATCAAACGCCACGGACATAGTCGTGGACCAATGTCCCACGGATCCCGTCACCACCGTCGTCCAGGGTCAATGGGTCCTGTAGATCCTAACCGCGTGTTCAAACGCACATTACTACCAGGTCGTATGGGCGGAAATCGCGTAACGATCAAAAACCTTGAAATCGTTAGCGTTGACGTTGAAAAAAATGTACTTCTTATTAAAGGGAATGTACCTGGGTCTAAAAAATCCTTAATCCAAATTAAATCAGCTTTTCAAAAAGCTAAGTAAAAATTAAGAGAGGAGGAACAAAGGAATGCCAAACGTAGCCTTATACAAACAAGATGGTACTCAAAATGGTGAAGTTACTTTAAACGACGCTATTTTCGGTATTGAACCAAACGAAAATGTTGTTTTTGATGCAATCATCATGCAACGTGCTTCATTAAGACAAGGAAATCACTCAGTAAAAAACCGCAGTGCAGTACGCGGTGGTGGACGTAAACCGTGGGCTCAAAAAGGAACTGGTCGTGCTCGTCAAGGGTCAATCAGATCTCCACAATGGCGCGGTGGTGGAATCGTCTTCGGACCAACTCCACGTTCATACAGCTACAAACTTCCAAAAAAAGTTCGTCGCTTAGCAATTAAATCTGTTCTTTCTACTAAAGTAATAAGTGGAGATTTAATCGTTGTTGACGCATTGAACTTTGACGCACCAAAAACTAAAGAATTTGCACAAGTGTTAAAAAATCTAAACGTTGATTCTAAAGCATTTATTGTAGTAGAAAACGACAATGATTTCGCAACATTATCTGCTCGTAACCTTCCAGGAGTTAAAGTTGTAGCTTTTGATAACGTTACTGTGTTAGATGTTGTAGCGCATGAAAAATTGATTTTGACACAAACTGCTCTAACTAAGCTAGAGGAGGTTCTTCAATAATGGATGTACGTGACGTAATCTTGCGCCCAATTATCACTGAAGCAGCAATGGCTGCTCAAGATAACAAAAAATACACTTTCGAAGTGGATGTTCGCGCAAACAAAACTCAAGTAAAACAAGCGATTGAAGAAATTTTTGACGTAAAAGTTTCAAACGTAAACATCATGAACGTACGTGGAAAATTAAAACGTATGGGTAAACATACTGGATACACTAAAAAACGTCGTAAAGCAATCGTAACTTTAACAACTGAATCAAAAGAAATTGAATTATTTGAAGCTTAATTAAAGCTGTAAAATAAACACCGGGAGGGAAAACACGTGGGAATTAAAAAGTACAAACCTACCACAAACGGCCGTCGTAATATGACTGGTTCTGATTTCGCAGAAATCACTTCAACAACGCCTGAAAAGACATTGTTAGAACCAAACAGAAGAAAAGCCGGTCGTAATAATGCTGGTAAAATCATGGTACGTCACCGTGGTGGCGGACATAAACGTAATTACCGTGTAATCGACTTTAAACGTAATAAAGACGGTATCGTTGGGATCATTAAAACGATTGAATATGATCCAAATCGTACTGCAAATATTGCATTAGTACAATACACTGATGGTGTTAAAACATACATCATTGCACCTAAAGGAATTCAAGTAGGACAACAAATCGTTTCAGGAGAAACAGTAGATATTAAAACAGGTAATGCTCTTCTATTACAAAACATTCCTGCTGGTACTGTAATCCATAACATCGAAATGAAACCTGGTAAAGGTGGACAATTAGTTCGTTCAGCTGGAACTAGCGCGCAAGTGTTAGGTAAAGAAGGCAAATACGTAATGATCCGCTTAAACTCAGGTGAAGTTCGTTTGATTTTAGGAACTTGTCGTGCAACAATCGGTTCAGTTGGTAATGAACAACATGAATTGATTAACATTGGTAAAGCCGGACGTTCTCGTTGGTTAGGCAAACGCCCAACTGTTCGTGGATCTGTAATGAACCCGAACGATCACCCACACGGTGGTGGTGAAGGTAAAGCTCCAATCGGACACGCTGGTCCAATGACTCCATGGGGTAAACCTGCTCTTGGATTGAAAACACGTAATAAAAAAGCTCAATCTAATAAATTTATCACACGTCGTCGTAAAACAAAATAAATTCAGGTTAGTTGATTTTCCAACTTTCCTAAGGAATGGAAGGAGGTTCACCCATGGGTCGTAGTCTTAAAAAAGGACCATTTGTCGATGAACACTTAATGAAAAAAATGAATGTACTGGCTGAAAGCGAAAAGAAAACTGTCGTTAAAACTTGGTCACGTCGTTCAACAATTTTCCCAAGTTTCATTGGTTACACAATCGCTGTCTATGATGGACGCAAACATGTACCAGTTTATATTCAAGAAGACATGGTCGGACACAAATTAGGTGAATTTGCACCAACAAGAACATACCGCGGTCATACTGCGGATGATAAAAAAACTAAACGTTAATTTTGAGAGGAGGATAACTCGATATGCCAGAACAAATTACAGAAGCGAAAGCAACTGCCAAAACTGTTCGTATTGCAGCTCGTAAAGTTCGTTTAGTTGTCGATCTTATTAGAGGGAAAAGCATTGGAGAAGCAATTTCAATTTTGAAATTCACTCCACGTGGTGCTTCACCAGCAATCGAAAAAGTTTTGATGTCAGCTATTGCTAACGCAGAACATAACTACGATTTAGACGTAGAAAACTTGGTAGTAAGCGAAGCTTATGTTAACGAAGGACCAACGATGAAACGTTTCCGTCCACGTGCAAAAGGATCAGCTGCACCAATCTTGAAACGCACAAGCCACATTACAGTAGTGGTATCTGAAAAGAAGGAGGGATAATCTGTGGGTCAAAAAATTAATCCAACAGGCTTACGTGTAGGTATCATCCGCGATTGGGATTCTAAATGGTATGCAGAAAAAGATTTCGCAAACTATTTACACGAAGATATCGCTATCCGCGAATACATTGCAAAAAAATTAAGCGACGCTTCAGTTTCTAAAGTAGAAATCGAACGTGCTGCTAATCGTGTTAACGTTTCAGTTCATACTGCTAAACCAGGAATGGTTATTGGTAAAGGTGGTTCTGAAGTTGACGCATTACGTAAAAAATTAAACGATTTAACAGGCAAACGAGTTCACATCAACATCGTTGAAATCAAACGCCCTGACTTAGACGCTAAATTAGTCGGTGAAGGAATTGCTCGCCAACTTGAAAGCCGTGTTGCTTTCCGTCGTGCTCAAAAACAAGCTATCCAACGCACAATGCGTGCTGGAGCTAAAGGTATTAAAACAATGGTTTCTGGTCGTTTAAACGGTGCAGATATCGCTCGTAGCGAAACACATTCAGAAGGAACTGTTCCACTTCACACATTGCGTGCCGATATCGACTACGCATGGGAAGAAGCAGCTACAACTTACGGTAAACTAGGCATCAAAGTTTGGATCTACCGTGGAGAAGTTCTTCCTACAAAAAAGAACATTGAGAAAGGAGGGAAATAATCATGTTAGTACCTAAACGTGTAAAATTCCGTCGTGAATTTAGAGGTAAAATGCGCGGTGAAGCTAAAGGTGGGAAAGAAGTAACTTTTGGTGAATGGGGTTTACAAGCCGTAGAGTCAAAATGGATCACAAACCGTCAGATTGAAGCAGCTCGTATTGCAATGACACGTTACATGAAACGTGGTGGGAAAGTATGGATTAAAATCTTCCCTCATAAATCATATACGTCTAAAGCAATTGGAGTTCGTATGGGTTCTGGTAAAGGAGCACCTGAAGGTTGGGTTGCACCTGTTAAACGTGGTAAAATCATGTTTGAAGTTGATGGAGTTTCAGAAGAGGTTGCTCGTGAAGCACTTCGCCTAGCTTCTCACAAATTACCTGTTAAAACTAAGATTGTAAAACGTAAAGAAATTGGTGGTGAATCGAATGAAAGCTAATGAACTTAAAGGGTTAACCACTGCTGAAATGGTTGAAAAAGAAAAAACATTTAAAGAAGAGTTATTCAATCTAAGATTCCAGTTAGCTACTGGCCAATTAGAAAATACTGCTCGCTTAAGTGAAGTTCGCAAATCGATTGCACGCATTAAAACTGCGTTACGTCAAGCTGAATTACAAAAATAGTTGATTGTCAAAGGAGGTCACCAAACGATGAGTGAAGAACGTAATCAACGTAAAGTCTACCAAGGCCGTGTTGTTTCAGACAAAATGGATAAAACGATTGTTGTCGTAATCGAAACGCAAAAGAAACATAGCCGTTACGGTAAACGTATTAAATACTCTAAAAAATATAAAGCACATGATGAAAACAATGTTGCCAAAATTGGCGATATCGTAAAAATTATGGAAACTCGCCCATTATCATCTACAAAACATTTCCGTTTAGTAGAAGTTGTTGAAGAATCTGTTACCGTTTAAGATGAACAACAAATAACTTAGTTTCCAAATCTGGAAGGAGGATACAACCGTGATCCAAACAGAAAGTCGTTTGAGAGTTGCAGATAACTCAGGAGCTCGTGAAGTCTTAACTATTAAAGTATTAGGCGGATCTGGCCGTAAAACTGCTAATATTGGTGATGTTATTGTTTGTACTGTAAAACAAGCAACACCAGGTGGCGTTGTCAAAAAAGGTGAAGTCGTTCGTGCAGTTATCGTTCGTACTAAATCAGGAGCTCGCCGTGCAGATGGTTCATACATTAAATTTGATGAAAATGCATGTGTAATCATTCGTGACGATAAGAGCCCACGTGGAACTCGTATCTTTGGACCAGTTGCTCGCGAATTACGTGACAACAACTTCATGAAGATCGTTTCACTTGCTCCAGAAGTTCTTTAATTAATTACCATCCACAAAGGAGGTGCGTGAAAGACATGTACATTAAAACAGGTGATAAAGTAAAAGTTATTACTGGCAAAGACAAAGGAACTGAAGCTGTTGTATTAAAAGCTTTTCCTAAAAAAGATCGTGTAATCGTAGAAGGCGTTAATGTTATGAAAAAACATCAAAAACCTAATTCAGCGAATCCACAAGGTGGAATCATTGAAATGGAAGCCCCTATACACGTTTCAAATGTTATGCTTATAGACGCTTCAACTGGCGAACCAACTCGTGTTGGCTTTAAAGTAGAAGACGGTAAAAAAGTACGTATTTCTAAAAAAACCGGTGAAGTTTTAGATAAATAATAGATAAGGAAGGAGGTATGAACTTCATGAACCGCCTTAAAGAAAAGTATATCAAAGAAGTAACACCATCAATGGTAGAAAAATTTGGTTACAAATCAATTATGCAAACACCTCAAGTAGATAAAATCGTTATCAACATGGGTGTGGGTGATGCTGTATCAAATGCTAAAAACTTAGATAAAGCTGTTGAAGAATTAACAGTAATCTCTGGTCAAAAACCATTGATCACTAAAGCTAAAAAATCAATCGCTGGCTTCCGTTTACGTGAAGGTATGCCAATTGGTACTAAAGTAACATTACGTGGAGACAGAATGTACGATTTCCTAGACAAATTGGTTTCTGTTTCACTTCCTCGTGTACGTGATTTCCACGGCATAAGCAATAAAGCTTTTGACGGACGCGGAAACTACACATTAGGAGTTAAAGAACAATTAATCTTCCCTGAAGTTGACTACGATAAAGTAGACAAAACTCGCGGAATGGACATTGTTATTGTAACTACTGCTAATACAGACGAAGAATCTCGTGAACTTTTAACACAACTTGGAATGCCATTCCAAAAATAATAATAGGAGGCGAACTACGTGGCTAAAAAATCACTAATTGCTAAAAACAAACGCCCTGCTAAGTTCTCAACTCAAGCATATACTCGTTGTGAACGCTGTGGACGCCCACATTCAGTTTACCGCAAATTTAAACTTTGCCGTATTTGCGTCCGTGAACTTGCCTATAAAGGACAAATTCCAGGCATGAAAAAAGCAAGCTGGTAATACGATACTCGCATAAAGGAGGCTAAATTCAATGGTCATGACAGATCCGATTGCAGATTTTCTAACTCGTGTACGTAATGCTAACCAAGCACGTCACGAACAATTAGAAGCACCTGCTTCAAAAATTAAAAAAGACATTGCTAACATCTTGAAACGTGAAGGTTTCATTAAAGATGTTGAATACATGGAAGATGACAAACAAGGCGTTATCCGCGTTTTCTTAAAATACGGAAAAGACAACGAACGTGTTATCACAGGATTGAAACGTATCTCTAAACCAGGTTTGCGTGTATACGCTAAAGCTGGCGAAGTACCTAAAGTTCTTAACGGACTTGGTATTGCGATCGTATCAACTTCTGAAGGTGTCATCACAGATAAAGAAGCAAGAGCAAAAAATATTGGTGGCGAAATAATCGCTTACGTTTGGTAATAAGTAATAATAATCAAGGAGGTGTATTGCTGTGAGCCGTATCGGTAATAAAACAATCACTATCCCTGAAGGTGTAACGGTTACTCGTAATGAGGATATCGTTACCGTTAAGGGACCAAAAGGTGAATTGAGTCGTTCTTTCAGCCCAGTTATCACAATGAATGTAGAAGGCAACGAAATTAACTTTTCTCGTCCAAATGACTTGAAAGCAAATCGTGCACTACATGGCACAATGCGTGCTAACTTAAACAACATGATTGTTGGTGTAACTGTTGGTTTTGAAAAAACTTTAGAATTAATTGGTGTAGGGTACCGTGCACAATTACAAGGTAGTAAACTTGTATTGAACGTTGGTTACTCTCATCCTGTAGAATTTACTGCAGAAGATGGTCTTAACATTGAAGTTCCTGCAAATACTAAAGTAGTTGTTAAAGGAATGAACAAAGAGAAAGTTGGCGCTTTAGCTGCTAACATTCGTAGCGTACGTCCACCTGAACCTTATAAAGGTAAAGGAATTCGTTATTCTGACGAAGTTGTACGTCGTAAAGAAGGTAAAACAGGTAAATAATAGCCTGGCTGCCTAAGATTCAACCATTAAATTAAAGAGGTGACAATTGTGATTACAAAACCAGACAAAAACAAACTACGTCTGAAAAGACATGGTCGTGTACGTTCTAAGATTTCTGGTACTGCAGAGTGCCCACGCTTAAACGTGTTCCGTTCTAATAAAAACATCTACGCTCAAGTAATTGATGACGTAGCGGGTGTGACGCTAGCAAGTGCATCTTCATTAGATAAAGAAGTTTCAGGCGAAACAAAATCAGCACAAGCTTCAGCTGTTGGTTCAGCTATCGCTAAATTAGCTGTTGAAAAAGGTATTAAAGAAGTAGTCTTTGACCGTGGTGGATACCTTTACCATGGCCGTGTTCAAGCTTTAGCTGAAGCTGCTCGCGAAAATGGACTAGAATTTTAAAAAAAGGAGGAATACCACACATGGTTTACATCGATCCAACACATTTGGAATTAGAAGATCGTGTCGTTTCAATCAACCGCGTAACTAAAGTTGTTAAAGGTGGACGTCGTCTACGTTTTGCTGCTATCGTTGTTGTCGGAGATAAAAACGGACACGTAGGTTTCGGTACTGGTAAAGCACAAGAAGTACCAGAAGCTATCCGCAAAGCAATTGAAGATGCTAAAAAGAATCTTATTGAAGTACCTATGGTAGATACTACGATTCCTCACGCAGTTATCGGTCGTTATAGCGGCGGTAACATTTTAATTAAACCTGCTGTTGCCGGTTCTGGGGTTTCTGCTGGTGGTCCAGTACGTGCCGTATTGGAATTAGCTGGAGTTGCAGACGTAACAAGCAAATCATTAGGTTCAAGCACACCGATCAACATGATCCGTGCTACCGTTGAGGGCTTATTACAATTAAAACGCGTTGAAGAAGTTGCAAAACTTCGTGGAAAAACTGTCGAAGAAATTATAGGATAAGGAGGACATTAAGAAATGGCTAATTTAGAAATTACTTTAAAACGTAGCGTTATCGGACGTCCTCAAAACCAAAGAGATACAGTTACAGCTCTTGGATTAAGAAAAATCAATAGCACTGTAGTTAAACCTGCCAATGAAGCTATCACTGGTATGGTAAAAACAATCTCACATTTAGTTGACGTTAAAGAAGTATAGAAACAAGTAAGTAAACTTTAATTGAAGGAGGTGCCTAATCTATATGAAACTTCATGAATTACAACCCGCAGAAGGATCTCGTAAAGTGCGTAACCGCGTTGGACGTGGGACTTCATCAGGTAACGGTAAAACATCAGGTCGAGGTCAAAAAGGACAAAACTCACGTTCAGGTGGTGGCGTACGTTTAGGATTTGAAGGTGGACAAACTCCATTATTCCGTCGTGTTCCAAAACGTGGATTTACGAATATTAATCGTAAAGAGTTTGCTATTGTTAATCTTGATACTTTGAACCGTTTCGAAGATGGTACAGTAGTAACACCAGCATTGTTAATAGAAACTAAAGTCATTAAATCTGAAAAATCAGGGATTAAAGTTTTGGGTAATGGTCAAGTTGAACGTAAACTTACTGTTCAAGCAAGCAAATTCTCCCAAGCAGCTAAAGAAGCAATTGAAGCTGCTGGCGGTTCAGTTGAGGTGATCTAATGATCAAACTGCTTATAGAATCCTTTAAAGCAAAGGACATTCGAAGTAGAATTATCTTCACTTTAGGTATTTTAATCGTATTTAGACTAGGAACTCATATAACGGTTCCTGGTGTCAATGCGGCAGCTTTACAAGATCTATCCTCAAATAGTTCATTGTTTAGCTTGTTAAATACAATTGGTGGGGGAGCATTAGACAGATTTTCTATTTTTGCACTAGGCGTATCACCATATATCACTGCCTCAATTGTTGTTCAACTGTTACAAATGGATATTATTCCGAAGTTTGCTGAATGGGCAAAACAAGGTGAAGTAGGCCGCAGAAAATTAAATCAAGTTACTAGATACTTAACGATTGGTTTGGCGTTTGTTCAAGCAATCGGTATCTCTTATGGGTTTAATGCTGGCACGAACCAAGGATTGATTATCAATCCAGGAACGAATACTTACCTTATGATTGCTATCATGTTTACTGCTGGTACAATGTTGGTTATGTGGCTAGGGGAACAAATCACAGTTAAGGGATTTGGAAACGGGACTTCAATGATTATCTTCTCAGGTATCGTTGCTCGTGTACCTTCTGATTTATGGGATTTTTACAATTCGCAAATACGAAATGCTGGAGATCAAATGGCGCAAGCTTTATTCTTCTCACTTCTAATTGCCATTGCTTTTGTAGCAATTATTGTAACAGTCGTTTACGTTGAAAATGCAAAAAGAAAAATTCCTGTTCAATACTCAAAACGCTCAGCTGGCTCAGGTCAGGATACTCACTTGCCGTTAAAAGTAAATTCAGCTGGTGTAATTCCAGTAATTTTTGCAAGTTCATTTATTATGACACCACAAACAATCTTAGGATTCTTTAGTGCTACGAATGCAGATGCACAATGGTTTATCATTTTAAACAAGATTTTTAATTTGCAAGAACCAATCGGAGCAGTTCTTTATACTGTTTTAATTGTAGTCTTTACTTATTTCTATGCATTTATCCAAGTGAACCCAGAAAAAGTTGCTGAGAATTTACAAAAACAAGGCGGATATATTCCTAGTGTGCGTCCTGGAAAACCCACTCAAGATTTTATTTCAAACACGTTAACGCGTTTGAGTACTGTCGGAGCGGTTTACCTAGGGGTTATCGCATTACTACCAATACTTGCGTCAAACGTTTGGAACTTACCTCAATCTGTTTCTCTAGGTGGTACCAGCCTACTTATCGTAGTTGGTGTTGCTTTAGAACTTATGAGACAACTTGAAGGCCAAATGTCTAAAAAAAGTTACCAAGGCTTTATACAATAAGAAGAAAGTGTTGAGGATTATCCTCGGCACTCATTCTTACATTTAAGGAGGAATAATCTTGAATCTCATTTTAATGGGTCTTCCTGGTGCAGGTAAAGGAACACAAGCTGAACAAATTGTTGACACATACAATGTGCCACACATTTCAACAGGGGATATGTTCCGTGCTGCTATCAAAAATGAAACTGCCTTAGGACTAGAAGCTAAAACTTATATGGATAAAGGCGATTTAGTACCTGATGAAGTTACAAACGGGATTGTAAAAGAACGTTTGGCTGAAGCAGATACTGAAAATGGATTTTTATTAGATGGCTTTCCTAGAACGCTTAACCAAGCGCAAGCTTTGGAAGAAATTTTAATAGATCTAAACAAAAAGTTAGATGCTGTTGTTTACATCAGTGTTAACAAAGATATTTTAATGCAACGTTTGACTGGACGGATCATTTGTCGTTCATGTGGCGCAACGTATCATAAAATCAATAAACCACCAGTGGTTGAAGGAACTTGTGATCGATGTGGTGGACATGAATTCTATCAAAGAGAAGACGACAAACCTGAAACAGTTGAAAATCGTATTAGTGTCAACTTAGAGTTGACCGAACCTCTATTAGACTTTTATAAAGAACGTAATGTGTTGTACACTGTAAATGGTGAAGATGATGTTAAAGATGTTTTTATAAATGTCCAAAACATAATTTCAAACACTAAGTAATTGAACAGAGGAACAATGGCTTCATTATTTTCTTGATATAAGTCACTGCCAGCTAGCTCACGATTGAAATTGTTTAATCAGTATTCGAGCGAGGCTACTTGTCACTATATTTAATTTGTGGTACAATATTCGAGGTGTTGACTTTTCAATGCTGATATGTTGTGTTATTATAAGAAGATTAAACAAATAGAAGGTGAGGGCTAAGTGCGCTCACTGTTTATCGCGTGTAAATGCGAAACAATTT
>NZ_ABHH01000044.1:0-11669 GCF_000171855.1 Carnobacterium sp. AT7
GTAAACCATTGCGTTATAGTCATACTTCCTTACTTTCATTATGATAGATATAAGTAATAAGCAAGGAGGAATAACATTGTTATTGGGAAAAAAACTAAAAAGTAGTAGAGTTAAAAAAAAATATTCACAAAATGATGTAGCAGAACAGTTACATATTTCAAGGCAATCTATTTCCAAATGGGAAAATGACATCAGCTATCCTGAATTAGATAACCTGGTTAAATTAAGTACCTATTATCAAGTTTCAATTGACCATTTATTAAAAGAGAAGCCCTAAAAAAATAGATCTAATTCGATTGAAAAAAAATTAATTATTCATTAAGAGGTAGCTATAATAACTGAATTTATTTATACTTAAAAGAGAAAATTAACCAGAAGGAATGATTATTATGATAGGAACACTTGGAGATTCTCAGGCTAATTATAAAGCGATTATTCAGTCAGAAAAATTAAGTAATTGTAGAAAGAACGACTTACTTAGAAATGTTCTAACGGACATTGAGATTGTCTTTTTTGGAACACATGATAAGGAACAAGATCTCATCCAACAACAAGAAGAAGCTAAACAGCTTTATAATGACATTAGTATGAATTTTCTTGCTTGTTAAGATTAAAAAAAGTCGACAGTGAACCTAATCTGTCGGCTTTTTCTAGTTTAAAAGTACTAAAAACCTAGTCTGAAATTCAATAACGTCTCGCTGATTTCATCTTCATTGATTCCAATATAGCGCTTGGTAATTTTCTCGCTGCTATGACCGAATATTTCCATCAGTGTAGCTACGTCTTTGGTTTTCTTGTAATAGTGGTAACCAAACGTCTTACGTAGCGTGTGCGTCCCAATATCGTCTCTTCCTAACAGCTTAGCGACCTTTTGAAACATCTGATAGACCGTATTCACTTCCACATGGCCACCTTTGGTGCTCGGAAACAAATAATCCTCTGGTGCTAAGTCTTTCGTGTATTCTAAAATCAAGTCCTGCAGACTACTCAAATACAAAATACGCGTTTTCCCTGTTTTTTTCTCTACAATACGAGGGTTTTTGGAAGAAATCAGGTCTTGTTTCTTCAATTTTACAATATCCGACATGCGTAAACCGCTATTAATCCCGATCAAAAACAGAAAAACATCCCGATCCGCGTTTTTATTTCTTCTCAAACAGAATAAAAAGTCGTTTATTTCTTGTTGCGTTCTTAATGGTTGGACGTTGTAACTCATTTAAAAGCCCTCTCCTCTCACAAAAGTGATACATGATTTTGTTTAGTATACCATATAATCGTGTGTTGAAGGACGAACTAAAAAAAGAACCCTATTGGAATAGGATTCCGGATACACGATTTTATCTAATTTCATGTATTGTTGATTTTTATTGTTAGTGCTTTTTTTCTAACTTTAACTCTTTATAGACCATAATAACGTCAAATACAAAAATGATTACGCTTTTTCTAGACAGCTATAACACTTCTATAAAATAAATTATGATTAGGAAAAAGGAATAGTTATTTTATGTTTCTCAGAATAAAATTTAAGCTAATATATCTTTTTTGTTAAAAGAATAATAGGCTACAAATAACAGTACAATAAGGTAAAGACTATTTATTATCATTGAAAAAGGAAGCGTCATGTCTTCCATAAAAGGACTATTACCTGGTAAGTAGTTCGTCAAATTCCAGTTAGCCATTAATAAATATTTGGCTAACTCCGTTTTAGTGGATAAATAGAGCATGAAAGGTGGTCCTAAAAACAATAATCCTAAAGTTGTACCTAGAGATAATGATGTATTTCTACTAATCGTCGAAAGTGTAAAGGCAATTGTCGCAATGATAACGAGATAAACAAGATTACTCGCTAGTATCCCTAAAAAATACATCCCAAAATTAGAATGCATATAAGAACCCTCTGACGATAGATAGACATATTCAGGAGTCGAATTAATTTCTGAAGTGAACAGTGCAACTACCAAGGTGGCTATGTATAAACTCATATAATAAGTCACGGTGATTAACAGTGTAGCAATGTACTTAGAGGTTAATATTTTTGAGCGAGAGTACGACCGTATCAACAATAATTTTATCGTCCCCAGCGAAAATTCTTTCGAAACCATAGCGCTTGCTATAATCGTAACAAAAATACCTATCAATAAATTCAAACTAGACGTACCTACTAGAGAATCATAGAGATTGTTTGTAGCCGGAGGCTTAATATCTTCTTTTAGGTGATAGTTTAATCGTTCTATTTCACCTTGATTATCGCTGGCCGTAACTTCATCGACAAATGAAACCTCTGATTCACTAGTCAATAGTTTGGCGTTCTCTTTCTCCAATGAAGCAATTTGATTCGTTGCTTGATTTTGCCAATCCTTACCATACGAAATATCCTCAAATGATGATTCATCATTAAACAATAATGGCACTAGGCTTAAAAGGGCAGCCGACCCTATAATAATAAACAACGTTACATAGTTATTTTTTCTAAAAAAAACTTTATTCCATTCATTAACCACTAGATTTAACATAGTTTACTCCCTTTTATTTCATTGTCAGATTCATAAATCGATCTTCTAACGAATTCTCTTTTGGTTCAATACTATAAATCGCTAGATTATTTTCAACAAATAATCTGACGATTTCAGGAATGTCTAAATTTGAAACGGGTAACTGGAATTCAAGTAATCCCTCAATGAATTCACTAGTTAATTGATATTCCTTAAATAATAATTCCTGAGCTTTATCACTAGGAGACACTCTGATTTGATAATGTTTAAGTTTATCTTCATTCTTTTCTTTTAAATTTTCAGTAGCTATTAGTTCACCCTCTTTAATAATCGCTACTCGATCGCACATTAGTTCTATTTCACTGAGCAAATGGCTTGATACAATGACCGTTACACCTTTTTCATGAGCCAATGTTTGAACATATTGTCTTAATTCTTTTATTCCTGCAGGATCTAATCCATTAGTCGGCTCATCAAGTATCAAAACTTTTGGATTATTTAATAAAGACTGAGCAATACCTAACCGTTGTCTCATCCCTAAAGAATAGGTTTTAACTTTATCATTTATTTTACTTTTTAAGTTTACAAACTCTATGAGTTCATTTATTTTTTCAGTTGAGCTATTTGAATCCATTCTACTAAAGTATTTTAAATTTTCTAATCCCGATAAAAAAGGATACATTTCAGGATTTTCGACTATTGCTCCAACATTTTCCAATGCTTCTTTATGATTAGTTTGTACATCATGACCACAGATTTTTACACTACCTGTAGTTATTCCAATTAGGCCAACAATCATTCTAATAGTTGTTGTTTTCCCAGCTCCATTAGGTCCAAGAAGCCCAAATACTTCTCCTTTTTTTATATTAAGAGATAAATCCTTAATAATCTTTTTTTTACCGATGGTTTTGCTTAGATGATTTATTTCTACATTGAATTCCATAATATCTCCCTTATAAACTTAATATTGAACCATTATAAATATTTAAAGATTTATTTATTTAAGCTATGTGTCAGTTAAAGAAATTAAAGTATCTTTTACATAAATTCTTTATTATTAACCTAATAATCTAATTAAGTAAATTCTTAAAAAAAGATAAAAACAAGTAAAATATATTAAATAAAAGACCCTGTTAAAATATATAATAAGTAAAGAAAATAATAAAAAACCAACACATATAAAAATTATTTAACGTGTTGGTTTTCTATTGAATTTAATTTTTTGTCCTAGATATATTAATGTGCATTAAATTCTTTTCTAATTTCTTTCTGTAAAAGTAAAATAGTAATAACAGTCCAACCTACCTTATATATTATATTACTATCAGTAGAAAAGATTACTTTAGGTATTAGTACTATAAAAATAATCATTATTAATAAACTTATTTTTATGTAATGATTACTATTAGCATTAATATAAGAATATCCTATGAAAAGAGCCACAATAACAAATAGAATTAAATCTTCTATAGGAGATAACGATCTGTAAAAGATTAAGTAGACTAATCCCATTACTACAGATAGTCCAAAAGATATATTCGTTTTCATTCCGTTACCTCCATCTTTATTTTATTACAAGCTAATATTAATATCTATACTACTGCAAGTATAAGTTTTGCGTAAACTCGAGCTACTCCTCCACTAAATCCTACTAATTCTAAGCCAATAGTTAATCCATCTTCAATTTTCCCAGTAAATGTATCTAGTACACTTAGTGCTTTATCAAGTGCATTTAAAGATAATACAGCTTTTACCGATTTAGGAAATTTGTTGTATGACTTTCTTATTACTTTTACCATAGAAGAAAACTTACCACGAGCAGCCATTTCACTATTATCTGTATACAAATTACCTTCTTTATCATAAGCAATTCCGTTATCCAGAGTAATTCCAGTATCAGGAGTATTTAAAATATTTATTGCTTCTTCTTCAGTAATACCTACGCCTTCTAAATAGTTTAAATCTTCTGCTGTCAAAATACTATCTATTTTAATAATATTCTCGTCATTTTCGTATGTAACTTGATTCACTACTTCATCATTTTCTGCAGCAAAAACTTGCATAGTTGGAGCTCCAATACTCAATAACGTTGTTGCTAAAATACTGCTAATAATCATTTTTTTCATTTTATTATTCCTCCTAAAATTTGTATAAATCAAGAAAAAAACTCTTGATTTATTATCATCATTATCTCTTATTCTAATAGAAAAGTAACGCACCTATTAGTTGCATATTTCTTCTTTAAATTATTGATAATTTACTGTCTGCCATTCCATAAAAAAGCGCAATACCAAAACCCATGTATTAATTAATAAACCTTACGCAACTGCTAAGAATGGACCAACAACCGAAAAAAGACAGCGCATAAAGGGCCTTTTTTTTGACGCCAACGACGAAAAAAATCGGCTTGATCTTGCCAAAAAAGAGACCGAAATGGACACATTTCCAGTCTCTTTTTTTGGCTCAAAACGGCCACGTTTTGACCGGGTTTACAGGGGGATTGGGGGAGAGCAGCGCGTCCCCCAACAAGGTCGTTTGCGCCACGAAGTGGCTAGCAAACATAGAGCTTGCCAAACCCCTTCAATCAATCTTACCACTGGAAACCGAAAGCGTTTTAGTGGTAAGATTGATTTCTGAACGACAGAGCAGAAAAACAGGGGGTGGGACGTTGAGCGAACAAGAGATTTTTGAGGACACTTCAGCTGAGAGAAAACCGAAGCGCAAAGAACCGAAACAAATCAGCTTTCGAGTGAGCGAACTCGAATTTGAAAAGTTGAAGCGCTCCGCTGAAAGTTTGCAAATGAGTGTGCCGGCTTTTGTCAAAAGCAAGGCACAAGGGGCTAAGCTCGTGACACCAAAAGTGGACCGAGCAGGCGCAATTGAAATCGCCAAACAATTACGCGCGATTGGAAACAATATCAACCAGATGGCACGAGCCACAAATACGGCAGAACTCGATTCGAATTTAGCCGCCAACCTAACGGCTGAATTACAAAAGACACAAAAGGAGTTGAATCAACTATGGAAAAATCTAAATTAATCAACAGGAGATCAGTTCTACAACTTGTTTCGTTTGGTTTCGCCGTTTTTCTTATCCGAGTGGGAATGGATTATTTTTCGAATCAACCCATTGAGGGAGTAAAAATTGCCACAGAAGTGGTGTTAACCACTATTATTTACGGACTTCTAACGCTACTATTTGATTACTTTTCTAGAAAAAAAATGAAGAAAGGAAACTGATATGGCCACCATTAAATTAGCTCGCAGCACCAGTTGCTCGCGCTGCATTAACTACGCTGAACCGCGTGCGACCGTCAAAAGCGGCTTAAATTGTGATATCACTTATGCCAAAACCCAAATGAAAGCCACCCGCATGATCTATGGAAAAGACGATAAGGTCCAAGCGCATACCCTTATTCAGTCATTTAAGCCCAGTGAGGTCACTCCGGAACAAGCAAATGAACTAGGTTACGAATTAGCGCAAAAAGCCGCTGGCGGACACCAGGTGGCTATTTACACGCATACGGATAAAGATCATATCCATAATCATTTGGTTATTAATAGTGTCAATCTGGATACAGGTTTGAAATTTCAAGCACATGGCGTGGAGGCGATTGAAAAATTTAAAGAAATGAACGACGAAATTTGTTTGTCTCATGGTTTAACCGTTCCAGAAGAACCGGCCAAAATCCGCTACACTGCCGCAGAAAAAAGTATTCTAGAACGTCCAGGACAGACCAGCTGGAAAGACGAGATACGAGAAAAAATCGAACAAGCCAAACAAACCACTCCTAATTTTGACGCGTTTAAAGAAAAATTAGCTGAAAATGGCGTAAACGTGATTGAAAGAGGAAAAACCGTGACCTATCAGCATGTAGCAGAAAATAAAAAAGTCCGCGCTAAAAAATTAGGCGCAGATTACGAAAAGGAGACCATCATAAATGGCTTTGAGAGACAACTTGCACCAACAGACACCCGAAACGACAACCCAACAACCGAACGAGGAAAGCTTGAACCAGGATCTGCAGCAATTGATTCAAGTATTGACCGAGATCCGGAACTACAGCGGAGCGACGCTGCAACAGAAAAGTTTGGAGAAAGCCAATCTGGAGAACAACTTACAAGAGATTCAACAAGTGACGACTACAGTCCTGAACAGCTTCAACAGCAACTTGAAAGACTTAGAAACCACACAGACCAACTACAACGAGACAGCTCAAAAGCAGTCAACCGAATCCTTGAAACACCTGAAAATAATCCTGAACGACCTGTTAGACAAAAACAAGACGGAGATCGCGAAGATTCAGCAAGAAATGAGCCAGAACAACGCCCAATTAAGCGAGTTCAACCAGACCGTCACCAAGACCATGGACCAAGTCTTTGAGAAACTAAACGCTGAAATCAAACGGACCAATCAAAAGCTCACCATGCGAACGGTTGCAACGAATTTATATGCGAGTGTCCCGACCGGTATCGTTGTTGTAGCGCTTATGTGGCTACTAAATACCTTTAATGTATGGTAAAAATTTGTACCATTGAGAAAAGTTAGTGGTTTTAAAATACAAAAATGAAACAATTATTAGAAATAGAGAGTTAAAATCAATTTAAAGCCACTAAAAACGACGTTAGATACGTTTAAAGTTAATCAGCCGCCTTTTATAAGGTTTAAAGTTAAAGTTGAAATTAGAGCTGTTATTTTGGATTTAACACATGCAATGGTTCGAACCGTCGAGCGTAAGTCGAGACATTGAACGCTGCAGATGGTTTTGAACTATTAAAATTTTTTTAGCCTGCGGAGCAAGGCGTCCTTATTTGTTGTTTAGATGTTGAGATATTTATTAATATTAATATATGCTATTTCTTTATATTAGTTTTAATAAAGTTTTAAAAGAGTTTTAAAGATAAAAGAGTTTTAGAGGTCGGTTTTGACTTACTCCCACAAGGGATACAACTATAGTAAAGACGACATTTTGTCTTTACTATAGACGACATTTTGTCTGCGTATGGACGACATTTTGTCTGGCTATAGACGACATTTTGTCTTAGTAAAGACGACACTTTGTCTGTTTAAGAACGACATATCGTTTACATGTCGTCTATGAGTGTTTATAATGAAATAAACACTCATAAGAAAGGTGGCATTTTTGTTGAATGAAATTGTAAAATATGAAAATAGTTTAAACGATGTAAGTTTTAGAAAATTCAATCCTAATGAATTAGATCTATTTTTTTCAATATGCTCAAAATTAAAAGATAAATACACACAAGAAATCGAATTTAGTTTTGAACAATTAAAAGAATTGAGCAATTATTCGCCGACATCTGTTAAACGGTTTATGAATGATTTAGATAAAACGTATACTAAAATGCTAGGTCTTACATATGGGGAACGTACAGAAACAAGAATAAAACGTTTTGTATTATTCACAAAGTTTGATATCAATGCAGATACACAAACTGTAAAAATTGGTATCAATAATGAATTTGAATTTCTCTTGAATGACTTTGAAATGTTTACTAAATTTGAGTTAAGGGAATTTACAGAAATTAATAGTTCTTATACAAAGACGATTTACCGTAAATTAAAACAATTTAAAGGTACAGGCTTCTACACAGTCTCGATTGAAGAATTTAAACGATTATTAGATATCCCTGAAAGTTATCGTATGTATGATATAGACAGAAGAATCCTAGAAAAAAGTATTAAGGAGTTAAAACCATTCTTTAAAAGTCTAAGTTATAAAAAAGAAAAAGCTAAAAAAGGAAACAAAATTGAAAGAATTAGTTTTATTTTTGAGGAAAAAAAACAAGTACAGGTTCCCTTATATGACTGGGTTAATAATAAAGAGATAAAAACACAATCTGAAAGATATAAGAGTGAAAAGTCCAAACAAGAAAAATTAAATACTAGTGTCGTTAGTTAGATTCATTTAAACTATTGTTATAACAACATTTAAGGTGGTTTTATTTATGAATAAGGATAGTAATTTTATAGAATACATATCGCCTAATGTCGCTGCGAAGAAATTAGGAATTGCAGTAACAACCTTGCGAAAATACTCTAGTTTGATTGAGAAAACGAGCGGAAACAAGTCTTATTTTAATCGTGATAGCAATAATAGTCGATTATACACAAATAGCGACGTATCGGTTTTAAAACGGGTGGTAGCGCTAAAAGTACGCCCTGATTTTTCCCTTGAAAAGTCAATTAAACAAGCATTATCAGAAAACGACGTATCGGACGTATCAGATACCGATATCCGTTTTGAGAGCGACACATCTAACGATATGCAACCGATTCAAGATGATAAAATCAAAAAATACGAGTCACTTATTAATCAACTAATTGAAAGTAACCTAAAATTGTCAGATCAATTAGAAGTTGCTATTGTAAAGTTAGAAAATCACGATAAAAAATTACTGGAACTAGAACAAAGTTCACCAGAGAAAGTAAGTATATTTAATCGTATATTCAAAAAAAAATAATTATATTAATTTAGTATGTTTTGCCAATTTTTAAACAAAGAACTCCCACCATAATAAAATGGTGGGAGTTCTTTGTTTAATGGTGATTATGTCAACAAAGTTTTAATTTACATTTAAAATATTAATTTTTTAAATTATTTCTTCTTCTTACTCTTAAAAGTTCAATTAAAGTAAGTGCTATAGCTGTATATAATCCTCCGCCGATAAAACTTTTATTTACTATATATTCTATTGAGATACCAATAAAACTAGTAAATACCATTATTAGTATGACATAAACATATGGGTGTTTCTCTGTAAATTCTTTATACTTTTTAAACATAAAATCACCTCTAACCTATATAGCTACTTTATAGCTACTTCGTTTTGTATTTAGTTGCAACATGTTTTCCTGCTGCATTATACCCTTTGCTCATATAAAATTCTACCCAGCCATTCCCGCTTGTATCCCATTTTTTTGCAACTGCAGTTCCTGGAGCATTTCCTAATTTAGTCCATTGGGCTGAATTCAGTAATCCTGTTACAGCAAGTACAGGTAATCCAATTGTTCCAGCTACCCCAGCTATTCCAGTGTAAAAAGCAGTATTAATTGCGCCTGCTAAAACTCCTCTACTAACTGATATGCGAGTGTTCGTCCAAGCTCCCCATTTAGAAACACTAGTGCTTCCAGCAGCAGCTCTTGCTGTTTTAATATTTTCTTCGTAGATTATAACCACTGGACTATCTTCTTCATATTCAATTGTAAAATTTTGAGAATTAATAGTATCATCAGAATTTTCTCCACTATCAACTATTATAGGTTCGTCAGCTTGAATATCATTTTCTAAAATGCTTTCCTCTGTAACATTAACTTCTCTAATCTCATCTTCAGAAAAAACAGAAGCACTTACATATGTAGGTAAAGCATAACTCGCTAACATACTTCCTGCTAGTAAACTAAGTACAATTTTTTTCATTATAATTTTCCTCCTATTTTGTATAAAACTTTTTATTTTTCATCATTTAGAACTACAAAACTACAATTATTCACTATACCCTCCTTTTTCTTTTTATAACTTAATTATGTTTATATTCGGCTAAAATTAAAAGAACGCTATTAGTTACATAGTAGCAACCATTAGGTGCTAAAAGGCAACTAATAGATTATAGTCAATGATCCTTACTTTCGGTATGATAGAATAAAGAAGAGCAGAAGGAGGAATAATTATGGCCTTAGGAGAACGATTGAAGGCAAGTAGAGTTAATAAGGGCTATTCGCAAGGAGATGTGGCCGATTATTTACATATTTCAAGACAGTCCATTTCAAAATGGGAAAATGGCAATAGTTACCCTGATTTAGATAATCTAGTAAAGCTAAGTACCTATTACGAAGTTTCGATTGACGAATTACTAAAAGAAAATCAGGAACTTAAAAGAAAGATTGAAGAAAATGAAGTCAAAATAGAAGAAAATGTTCAAAAATTAGATTTTATTCGTGGAAATACAGATAAAGACGAAGGTTTAATCCTGTTAATTCTTGCTTTTATAGGAAGTTTAATCCCCCCAATTGGTTTAATTCTAGCCCCTATTATTATTAAGAGAAACAAAAAAACAAACACACTCTATAAGTTTGTTTATCTAGCGTGTGTTTGTTGTATTATAATGAATGCTTATGCTCTCTACTTTACGATAGGTAATTATTTAGGTTGGGGGACCACTACCGTAGAATTAGTTGATTAATTCAATAGGTTACAATAATTTTATTATTTTGAAGTGTTGCACGAACATTCACCGGGCTGTTCAGTTTTAGCATAATCATATTTATGTAGTAAGTAGCTTGTTTAGAATTATCCACTTTTAAACTTGAATTACGAACACTTCCTATGTAATTGTTTATAGAAGGTGAGTGCGCCTTAGTAATAGAGTTTCCTTTTATATCTATTTTATAGCTTACTTTCCATTGCAGAGCTCGTTCTTTTGTGACTTTATAGGTATTATTTTTGATACCTCTTGCCATAATAGAAAATTGAGGTTCTTCTTCAATGGTAATAGTGTAGGTCTCATCAGGGGAATCTCCAACTTCAAATTCTTGTAGTCCACCTTGATCTATATCGTAACTTACACTGTTCACGGGGGTAGTTAAAAGTTCTTCAGCTTGTACCTTTGTTGTACTGTTAAGAGTAAAAATAGTGAAAAAACTTAGAGCAAAAATGATTTTTTTCAAGTGAATTCCTCCAATTTTTATAATACCGGTAGTGATAAACTGATATGTATATCCTTTATTTGGGATAGTTAGCTCTTTTGTTTAATTAGTTTTTCTTCTGAAGCTGAAAATTTCGATTAAAGTAAAAAGGTTATTATTCCAATAATTGCAAAAATTAACATCGTTATTATTAGTGTAGTTAGGATTATTTTCAATTTTTTTTGTTGCATTAAATCACCTTTCTATTTCTATTTTTTTAGTCAACTAGATCTGATTTTCTCAGTAAATAATAACCAATAATAATTAGAGCGTATCCCAAGCTGATTTTTTTGTTTAATACAGTAACAATAGCTAAACAAAAAATAAGAAGAGACAAAAATTGATAGCAGCTTCTTTTAGTTATTTTTTTCATTATGATATCTCCCATAACCATTCTCCTAACCTAGTAGTTCATAATTAAATTATCTATCTTATCTTATGAAACGAAAAGAACGCAATGGTTTACATGG
>NZ_ABHH01000043.1:0-12064 GCF_000171855.1 Carnobacterium sp. AT7
TTACGTTTTATATATTACAGGATTTTATTTATCTATGCAAACTTTATTTTAAATACCAATTTAAGTGTACTATTTGATTGACTTCTAAAATTAAGCATGGTAAATTATTAAAGCATTATTCAAATCGTAGTGGTTACGTTTTGCATCAAGCTCCGTTTTCTTCTAATCAATCTTATCGATAACTAATGCTTTTTAATTTTGGCTGTTAAGTTATGGTAAAATAAATAGATAAAAAGAAAATTAGGAGTGTTCATCATGAAAGTAGGATTCATTGGAATTGGAAATATGGCTAGTGCCATTATAGAAGGTATGATTCAAAACGGTCATACTTCTCCTCAAGATATTTATGTTCACAATACAACCAAAGAGAAATTATCTCTTTTCACTTCAGAAACGGGTACTCAAGCTTGTTCTTCGAATAAAGAATTGGTTGGAAAAGTTGACGTTTTAGTACTAGCCGCTAAACCAAATGTATTTCCAACTATTTTAGCAGAAATTAAAGATGAAATTGCTATTCATCAACCTCTAGTTGTCTCTATTGCTGCTGGAACATCTCTTCATAAACTATCAGATTTATTAAAAAGTGGTAATGAAACAGCTATTATTCGGGTGATGCCTAATTTAAATTCACAAATTGGAGAAGGAATGACAGCTATATGTGGTAATAGCTATACTACTTCTCAACAAAAGGAATTTATTCTTACTATGTTTAAAGCGATTGGTGAAGTTGTTGAATTACCTGAAAAAGATTTTAGTACATTTACAGCAATTGCCGGCAGTTCTCCTGCTTTTGTCTTTTTATTTATTGATTCATTAGCCAGAGCGGCTGTTAGAAATGGTATGTCTAAAGAAGTCGCTACCAGAATTGCTGCTCAAGCTGTTCTTGGAAGCGGGAAACTTGTACTGGAAAGTAAAGAAACCCCATGGAACTTGATAGATCAAGTTTCTTCACCAGGTGGCACAACTGTTGAAGGAATCCTAGCGCTAGAAGATGCTGGTTTTAGTTCTTCCGTTACAAAAGCTGTACAAGCAGTGATTGATAAAGATCAAGAAATGATGCGCTAGTACTCTCTTCTCTATTTGAAATACAAATAAGACTAAAAAACCTTCAATAAGTGAATCACTGAAGTTTTTTTAGTCTAGTTTTTACGTATACTCGTCATAATCTTGGAAACAGTTTTAGATAAACCCCCTGTGAAGAGTTCCCTTGTTTAATACTTTGCTATCCTTGGTCGTTGTCTTCTTTTAATTTAATAGCCTTTCTTTGGGCTTTTTCTTCTTTTTTACGCTTTCGTAACTCTCTAAAAAAATTGCTTAATAAATCACTACATTCTTCCTCTAAAAGCCCTTTTTCTATTTGCACTTGGTGATTAAAACGGTTATCATCAAGCAAATTCATCAATGTACCCGCCGTCCCACCTTTAGGATCACTCGCTCCATAATATAATTCCTTTATCCGAGATAAAATCATTGCTCCACTACACATAGGACAAGGTTCTAAGGTCACAAATAACTGCGTTTCTTCTAATCGCCAATTTCCTAAATAGCGATTTGCTTCTTGGATAGCTAGCATCTCAGCATGAGTTGTTGCATCATTTGATTCTTCTCTAATATTGTGACCACGACCAATGATTTTCCCATTTAATACAACGACAGCACCGATAGGAACTTCTAATTTTTCCTTCGCCTTGTGAGCTTCTTTGATTGCTTCTTGCATAAAGTATGTTTTTTCTTCAATAGTTAACATCTGCCCAATCCTTTGCCTGTTCTTTTCTTTATCATAGCATAATTTATCTACATAATTGTGAAAATAATGATAGAATAACAATAGACAATAAATGTAACGGTTTCCATTTAAAGGAGTGCTTTTATGAATTTCAATCAATTAAAATCTATCTATCCCTCTACTTTTTTAACAGATGATATAAAAAATGATCCGGCTTACTTAACCTTTCCTTATCAAGATCAATGGATTCATTTTGATAAAAAGCAGTTAACCGCATCAGAAAAAGAATTACTTACTCTCCTTTTTAATAAAGATACCACTGGTCAAAATGCAGAAATACCCCAATCGAAATGGCAGAAGTTTTTAATTGAAAACAATCCTTCTCCTCCTATTGAAGTAGGTGTCTATCGTGTTATTCAATTTGAGATCAATAAAAAAGACACTCGTTTTGATAAGAACCTTTGGCTTAGTTCATTTAAAAGTTTTTTTGAAGATGTACAAGAGGCTTTCTTTGTTAACGACCATTATGGCTTATTAATTCATCGTTATTCAGGTTACTCGATAACACAAGATGAAACGACTGGGTTCTTACAAACGATAGACGATGATTTTTCAACTAAAACAACTGGTTACATTGGTCAATATTGGGACATTTCTTTACATTTCAAAAAACTTTTTCAAGAGGAACAAACAATCTTTTTTAATCAGTTGAAAAAAAACAAACAAGTTTTTTCCTTGTCTGATGTGGCATTGAACTATTATGCTTCAGAAGCTCTAACAAAAAGTCCGATTATCCAACAATTAAAAAAAGATTTAGCTTCTCACCCGGAAATAAAAGAATTAATTGCCGCAATATGGCTGAATCAAGGAAACATTAGCTTAGCCGCTAAGCAGCTTTATATTCACCGAAATACTTTACAATATCGCTTGGACCGTTTTTTTGATGACTCTGGTCTTTCATTAAAGAATAGAAATGATTTACTTCTTTGCTACTTATTAACCCTTTAAAAAATGAGCTACCGTTAAAAATTTAACGGTAGCTCATTTTTATTTGCTTACTAGTGGTCGTAAACAGATTTATTTTCTTAATTTATGTTTCATCTCTTTTTTATGATGTTTTAGTTCGTGTTTCAAATCATGTTTTTTATCCATAAAAGCATCTTTAAAATCATTTGTAGTTTCTTTGAAATGTTCGCCGTAAGAACTTACACTGCCTCTCAAATCTGAAACTTTATCTACAACACTTAATAGATTAGCTACTTCTATATCAGATAAATCATCAACAACACTCATTGCATTTTCGTTGCCTTTTAATTTTTCTTTTACAAAATACCTTGCTCTTTTACGATTAATTTTTGACTCAATTTTTTCCATTGCCATGTTTGAAGAAGAAACAACAATCGCTCCTACTGCAAAGACCGTTCCAAAACCTATTAATAAAGCTTTAGTTGAATTTTTCATATTGATTCACTTTCCCTTCATCTATTTCTTTCTTATTATCATAGCAGAAAGAAATTTTAAATACGAATAAAAACGTCTAGCATCTCTTTATTAGATGCTAGACGTTTTTTGTGTTTAATCAGTGGAATCAACTATTTTCAGTTGTAGTCAGCGTTTTTTTTTCTACTTTTTTTACGTCTTTTACAGTAATGCGGATGGTTCCTTTTGTAGCACCAATTGTTACTTGATCGCCTATCTTGACCCGACCACTTAGCAATTCTTCACTCAATCGATCTTCAATTTCTTTTTGAAGTGCGCGACGAATTGGTCGTGCGCCATATTCAGGATCATAGCCAGCTTTAGCAATTACATCAATCGCTGATTGTGTGATTTTAACGTCGATATCCATGTCTTTCAATCGTTTAACAACCGTTTGTGCCATCAATTTTACAATTTGTGTTAATTCTGGTTTTTCCAGTGAATGGAATACGATAGAATCATCAATACGGTTAATAAACTCTGGTTTAAATGTTTTTTTCAATTCTTCCATAATACGTTTTTCCATTGCTGAATGATCTTTTTTACTGTTTGCTGTACCAAATCCAACAGATTTCTCATCTCTCAAAGCTGTTGCTCCTAAGTTAGATGTCATGATCATAACCGTATTTTTAAAATCAACTTTTCGGCCTTTTGAATCTGTTAAATGTCCATCATCAAGAACTTGTAATAAAATATTAAATACATCTGGATGAGCCTTTTCAACTTCATCAAAAAGAATAACAGAGTACGGTTTTTGACGAATTTTTTCAGTTAGTTGACCACCTTCATCATATCCAACATATCCAGGAGGTGAACCAATTAAACGACTCGTGCTATATTTTTCCATAAATTCAGACATATCGACCCGAACTAGTGCTTCTTCATTACCAAACATAGCTTCAGCAAGTGCTTTAGCTAATTCTGTTTTACCAACACCTGTAGGCCCTAAGAACATGAATGAACCAATTGGTCGATTTGGATCTTTTAACCCACTTCTAGAACGTCTGATTGCTCTAGAAACTGACCCAACGGCTTGCTCTTGCCCGATTACTCGTTTATGCAATATTTTTTCTAAATTCATTAATCGATCGGATTCTTTTTGTTCCATTTGTTGAACTGGAATACTTGTCCATAAAGATACAACTTCAGCGATATCTCTTTCCGTTACTTGGAGTGAGTTTGAAGAAGCTTTTCCTTCTTTTTTTTGTAGCAAGTTTTCAATTTTTTTGCGTTGTTTCATTTCTTTTATACGAATTCTAGCTGCTTTCTCAAAATCTTGTGACTGTATAGCTTCTTCTTTACTTTGTATCAAATCTTCCAATTCTGCAATTGCAGCCGCAACTGGAGATGGTTTGCTTGAAACATCCAGTCGTACTTTAGAAGCAGATTCATCGATTAAATCGATAGCTTTATCTGGCAACTGTCTTGATGTGATGTACCGTGATGAAAGCTTCACTGCAGCATGGACAGCTTCATCCGTAATTTTAACGCCATGATGTTCTTCATATCTAGAACGCAATCCCAATAATATTTCTTCTGTTTCTTCTTCTGAAGGAGGATCAACATGGATTGGTGAAAATCTTCTTTCTAATGCTGCATCTTTTTCAATATATTTTTGGTATTCATCTAATGTTGTTGCTCCTATAGTTTGCAATTCACCACGTGCTAATGCAGGTTTTAAGATATTAGATGCATCAATGGCACCTTCTGCTCCACCAGCACCAATTAACGTATGCAGTTCATCTATGAATAAGATTACTTCACCATCTTGATAAATTTCATCTATAATTTTTTTCATTCGTTCTTCAAATTCACCACGGTATTTTGTTCCTGCCACTAATGATCCCATATCGAGCATCATTAAACGTTTATTTGCTAATGCTGTCGGAACTTCACCATCAATAATTTTTTGGGCTAATCCTTCTGCAATGGCTGTTTTACCAACACCGGGTTCTCCTACCAACACAGGATTATTTTTTGTTCTACGACTCAAGACTTGAATAATGCGTTGAATCTCTTTATGGCGACCAACTACTGGATCTAATTTTTTTTCTCTAGCCACAGAAGTTAAATCACGTGCTAGAGAATCTAAAGTGGGTGTACCAATAACTTGTTTGGAAGCTGGTTTTGCTTTTCTACCTTTGCCATTCGTTATATCACTCAAACCAATTTTTTTCAATACGATTTGACGCGCTTTATTTAAATCGATATCCAAATTGCTTAAAATCTTAGAAGATAATATGTCTTCTTCACGCAATAATCCTAACAACAAGTGTTCTGTACCCACAAATACTGAGCCCATACGTCTTGCTTCATCTGTAGCAAATGTAATAGCTTGTTTAGCTCTTGGCGAATACGGAAGAATGGCATTTTTAGAAAGATATTTCATTGTTCCATAACCCGTAAAATGCTCGATTTCTTCTCGAACATCCATTTCAGTCACAGAAAATTGTCGTAACGTTTTTCCAGCAATTCCTTCTTGTTCCATAATTAATCCTAGAAGAATATGCTCAGTTCCTACAGAATGGTGACGAAATCCTTTTGCTTCTTCTTGCGCCATGATTAAAACCATTCTTGCTTTTTCAGAAAATAATTCATCCATCTATATTTCGCCTCCGATTTTATTCTTTATTCGTATTTTAAATTATTTAAAAATGCTACCAATAATTTAGCTCTTAATTCATTCTCATTTATGCCATTAGCGTTTAAAAGTGATTTGTCCATAACAGATAACATGATATTGGCCTCTCGCTTAGTCAACATCTCAGTTTCAAATAATCTCTCTACAATAGAATAAGCATTCTTTTGCGTAATTTTATTTCCAATAATATCAATCATCATATCCAACATTTCAGCTTCATCTAACAACTTAACTTTAATAATACGGATATACCCGCCACCACCACGTTTACTTTCAACCAAATAACCTTGCTGTACAGTAAAGCGAGTGTTTATAACATAATTTATTTGGGAAGGAACACACTTAAATCGATCTGCCATTTCACTACGCCTAATTTCGACTTGTTCATCTTGACCTAAAACTTTTTTTAAATACGCTTCAATGATATCCGACATGTTTTGATTATGCATGGGTTACCTGTTACTAAAACATTTTAATGTATGATACAGATAATAGCTTTATTTACTCTACATTGCAATGGTGTTTTTTTAGTAACACTCCTTTTCTTATCATCCCAACACTGGACTTAATTAATTAGTCTATCACTAACATAAACTAACTTAATAACGGAGGATACTCCTAGTGAGAACCAGAAAGCATTCTTGACTAATCCTGACTTTCATTATACGAGAAATAAACGGATTTGAAAAGCAACTCTACTCATTTTCATTTAAAATAGCCTCTAAACTGCCACTATTTAACGATAAATAAAGAAGAAATTTTCAAATCAGTCATTTATAGAACAAAATGTCTTTGTAAACCAATAACTGACCTACAACTGTAGTCTTCATATTCATAGCAGATTCATGTAATAGCATTATTTCTTTTCCACCTATAATACATGACCTATTTAAGACCACCCAGCCTTAATCGCCCTTGAAAGAGTACGATCCATTAAATACTTTGTTTGTTCATTACAGCAGCTTTTATTAGCACTACAGTTGCTCACAATCCCTCTGCTAAATCATTCATTCCCATTCGAACTTTTAACCATTATTAGACTTTAGGATTAAGACGATGCCAAGTCTCTATCCGCACAATTTGACGAAGAACCTACATAATTATTGAAAGACAAATAAAAGGTAATTTCTCTTAGACTAGAGAAACTACCTTTTATGAATTATTTATCGGGAAGACAGGATTCGAACCTGCGACCCCTTGGTCCCAAACCAAGTGCTCTACCAAGCTGAGCTACTTCCCGTTCACTGACTTTTCATTCTTTCTTTAAAAAGAAAAATGCACCCAAGAGGACTTGAACCTCTAACCCCTTGATTCGTAGTCAAGTACTCTATCCAATTGAGCTATGGGTGCAAATGGTGCCGAGGGCCGGAATCGAACCGGCACGGTGATCACTCACCGCAGGATTTTAAGTCCTGTGCGTCTACCTGTTCCGCCACCCCGGCTTTAGAACAGTTTTCATTCTTACGAATGAGCTTACTAGTCAACCTAGTAAGCGAAAGACGGGATTCGAACCCGCGACCCCCACCTTGGCAAGGTGATGTTCTACCACTGAACTACTTTCGCAAAAAAAAATGCCGGCTAAAGGAGTTGAACCCTCGACCCTCTGATTACAAATCAGATGCTCTACCAACTGAGCTAAGCCGGCTAAAGTGGTACTTCACTAATCATTCAAATAAAAAATGGTGCGGGTGAAGGGACTTGAACCCCCACGTCTTTCAACGCTAGATCCTAAATCTAGTGCGTCTGCCAATTCCGCCACACCCGCAAAAAAACATGGCATAACTAAACATGGTTGAATGATTAGTTATGAGTCATGCAGGATTCGAACCTGCGACCCTCTGATTAAAAGTCAGATGCTCTACCAACTGAGCTAATGACTCATGGTGGAGGTTGACGGGATCGAACCGCCGACCCTCTGCTTGTAAGGCAGATGCTCTCCCAGCTGAGCTAAACCTCCATATGATAAAAAAATTGAATCTGCGTGGCAACGTCCTACTCTCACAAAGGGAAACCCTTCACTACCATCGGCGCTAAGAAGCTTAACTTCTGTGTTCGGCATGGGAACAGGTGTGACCTTCTTGCCATCATCACCACACAATTTCAATCAAGAGAACGTTGTTCTCTCAAAACTGGATAAGTTAAAAATCGTTTTTCGTTCTGAAACCGTCTTACACCGTTTAAAAAATTTGGTTAAGTCCTCGACCGATTAGTATTGGTCCGCTCCATCTATCGCTAGACTTCCACTTCCAACCTATCTACCTGATCATCTCTCAGGGGTCTTACTCACTTACGTGATGGGAAATCTCATCTTGAGGGGGGCTTCACGCTTAGATGCTTTCAGCGTTTATCCCGTCCACACATAGCTACCCAGCAATGCCCTTGGCAGAACAACTGGTACACCAGAGGTGTGTCCATCCCGGTCCTCTCGTACTAAGGACAGCTCCTCTCAAATTTCCTACGCCCGCGACGGATAGGGACCGAACTGTCTCACGACGTTCTGAACCCAGCTCGCGTACCGCTTTAATGGGCGAACAGCCCAACCCTTGGGACCGACTACAGCCCCAGGATGCGATGAGCCGACATCGAGGTGCCAAACCTCCCCGTCGATGTGGACTCTTGGGGGAGATAAGCCTGTTATCCCCAGGGTAGCTTTTATCCGTTGAGCGATGGCCCTTCCATGCGGAACCACCGGATCACTAAGCCCGACTTTCGTCCCTGCTCGACTTGTAGGTCTCGCAGTCAAGCTCCCTTATGCCTTTACACTCTGCGAATGATTTCCAACCATTCTGAGGGAACCTTTGGGCGCCTCCGTTACACTTTAGGAGGCGACCGCCCCAGTCAAACTGCCCGTCAGACACTGTCTCCCAGCCCGATAAGGGCTGTGGGTTAGAGTGGTCATACAGCAAGGGTAGTATCCCACCAACGCCTCCACCAAGACTGGCGTCCTGGCTTCATTGGCTCCTACCTATCCTGTACAAGCTGTACAAACACTCAATATCAAACTGCAGTAAAGCTCCATGGGGTCTTTCCGTCCTGTCGCGGGTAACCTGCATCTTCACAGGTACTATAATTTCACCGAGTCTCTCGTTGAGACAGTGCCCAGATCGTTACGCCTTTCGTGCGGGTCGGAACTTACCCGACAAGGAATTTCGCTACCTTAGGACCGTTATAGTTACGGCCGCCGTTTACTGGGGCTTCAATTCTGAGCTTCGCCCGAGAGCTAACCCATCCTCTTAACCTTCCAGCACCGGGCAGGCGTCAGCCCCTATACGTCATCTTACGATTTTGCAGAGACCTGTGTTTTTGATAAACAGTCGCCTGGGCCTATTCACTGCGGCTGACCAATTGGTCAGCACCCCTTCTCCCGAAGTTACGGGGTCATTTTGCCGAGTTCCTTAACGAGAGTTCTCTCGCACACCTTAGGATTCTCTCCTCGACTACCTGTGTCGGTTTGCGGTACGGGCAGTTTGTTTCTAACTAGAAGCTTTTCTTGACAGTGTGACATCGGGAACTTCGGTACTTAATTTCCCTCCCCATCACAACTTGTTCTTAAAGAAGCAAGCATTTGACTCACTTCAAAACTTGTTGCTTGGACGCGCATATCCAACAGCGCGTATTCCTTAGCCTACTGTGTCCCTCCATTGTTCAAACAAAACAAACTGGTACAGGAATCTCAACCTGTTGTCCATCGTCTACGCCATTCGGCCTCGACTTAGGTCCCGACTAACCCTGGGAGGACGAGCCTTCCCCAGGAAACCTTAGTCATTCGGTGGACGGGATTCTCACCCGTCTTTCGCTACTCATACCGGCATTCTCACTTCTAAGCGCTCCACTAGTCCTCACGATCTAGCTTCAACGCCCTTAGAACGCTCTCCTACCATAGAACCAATGGTTCTATCCACAGCTTCGGTGTTATGTTTAGCCCCGGTAAATTTTCGGCGCAGGGTCACTCGACTAGTGAGCTATTACGCACTCTTTAAATGATGGCTGCTTCTGAGCCAACATCCTAGTTGTCTAAGCAACTCCACATCCTTTTCCACTTAACATAAACTTTGGGACCTTAGCTGGTGGTCTGGGCTGTTTCCCTTTCGACTACGGATCTTATCACTCGCAGTCTGACTCCCGGATATAAATCAATGGCATTCGGAGTTTATCTGAATTCGGTAACCCGAGAAGGGCCCCTAGTCCAAACAGTTGCTCTACCTCCATGATTCTAATTCCGAGGCTAGCCCTAAAGCTATTTCGGAGAGAACCAGCTATCTCCAAGTTCGATTGGAATTTCTCCGCTACCCACACCTCATCCCCGCATTTTTCAACATACGTGGGTTCGGTCCTCCAGTGCGTATTACCGCACCTTCAACCTGGACATGGGTAGATCACTTGGTTTCGGGTCTACGACCACATACTCATTCGCCCTATTCAGACTCGCTTTCGCTGCGGCTCCGTCTCATCAACTTAACCTCGCATGGGATCGTAACTCGCCGGTTCATTCTACAAAAGGCACGCTATCACCCATTAACGGGCTTTAACTATTTGTAGGCACACGGTTTCAGGGGCTATTTCACTCCTCTTCCGAGGTTCTTTTCACCTTTCCCTCACGGTACTGGTTCACTATCGGTCACTAGGGAGTATTTAGCCTTGGGAGATGGTCCTCCCGGATTCCGACGGAATTTCTCGTGTTCCGCCGTACTCAGGATACTGATCAGAGTGAATTTGGTTTCGGATACAGGGCTTTTACCTTCTTCGGCAGACCTTTCCAGGTCGCTTCTCCTACCAAAATCATTTATGACTCTATGTGTTCAGTCCTACAACCCCAGAAAGCAAGCTTTCTGGTTTGGGCTATTCCCGTTTCGCTCGCCGCTACTCAGGGAATCGATTTTTCTTTCTCTTCCTGCAGGTACTTAGATGTTTCAGTTCTCTGCGTCTACCTCTACTGACCTATGTATTCAGTCAGCAGTAACATCCTATAAAAGATGCTGGGTTCCCCCATTCGGAAATCTTTGGATCAAAGCTCACTTACAGCTCCCCAAAGCATATCGGCGTTAGTCCCGTCCTTCATCGGCTCCTAGTGCCAAGGCATTCACCGTGCGCCCTTATTAACTTAACCTATGGTTAATCGTTAATTTTCAATACTCATCTTTCGATGAGAACCTTAAAAACTTACTTTTAAAAATTTTCGGTGTGTTTCTGGTTTCTTACTTGAATTACAATTTTTAACTTTATCCAGTTTTCAAAGAACAACTTAAATTTTCGCAACTAAAGTTGCAATGGAGCCTAGCGGGATCGAACCGCTGACCTCCTGCGTGCAAGGCAGGCGCTCTCCCAGCTGAGCTAAGGCCCCAAGAGCAAACATCTTATATTATTTGTGCAAATGAAAAGTGGGCCTAAATGGACTCGAACCATCGACCTCACGCTTATCAGGCGTGCGCTCTAACCAGCTGAGCTATAGGCCCAACGTATTAGGCACTTCAATAAGATATTATATTAATGAGAAGATTAGACCTCTCAAAACTAAACAAAGTAAGTACGAATGTGTGGGTTTCCGTTAGTTTCCTTAGAAAGGAGGTGATCCAGCCGCACCTTCCGATACGGCTACCTTGTTACGACTTCACCCCAATTATCTGTCCCACCTTAGGCGGCTGGCTCCCAAAAGGGTTACCTCACCGACTTCGGGTGTTACAAACTCTCGTGGTGTGACGGGCGGTGTGTACAAGACCCGGGAACGTATTCACCGCGGCGTGCTGATCCGCGATTACTAGCGATTCCGGCTTCATGCAGGCGAGTTGCAGCCTGCAATCCGAACTGAGAATGGCTTTAAGAGATTAGCTTGGCCTCGCGACCTTGCGACTCGTTGTACCATCCATTGTAGCACGTGTGTAGCCCAGGTCATAAGGGGCATGATGATTTGACGTCATCCCCACCTTCCTCCGGTTTATCACCGGCAGTCTCACTAGAGTGCCCAACTGAATGCTGGCAACTAATAATAGGGGTTGCGCTCGTTGCGGGACTTAACCCAACATCTCACGACACGAGCTGACGACAACCATGCACCACCTGTCACTTTGTCCCCGAAGGGAAAGTCCTATCTCTAGGATTGTCAAAGGATGTCAAGACCTGGTAAGGTTCTTCGCGTTGCTTCGAATTAAACCACATGCTCCACCGCTTGTGCGGGTCCCCGTCAATTCCTTTGAGTTTCACCTTGCGGTCGTACTCCCCAG
>NZ_ABHH01000042.1:0-12173 GCF_000171855.1 Carnobacterium sp. AT7
CTTCAACCTGGACATGGGTAGATCACTTGGTTTCGGGTCTACGACCACATACTCATTCGCCCTATTCAGACTCGCTTTCGCTGCGGCTCCGTCTCATCAACTTAACCTCGCATGGGATCGTAACTCGCCGGTTCATTCTACAAAAGGCACGCTATCACCCATTAACGGGCTTTAACTATTTGTAGGCACACGGTTTCAGGGGCTATTTCACTCCTCTTCCGAGGTTCTTTTCACCTTTCCCTCACGGTACTGGTTCACTATCGGTCACTAGGGAGTATTTAGCCTTGGGAGATGGTCCTCCCGGATTCCGACGGAATTTCTCGTGTTCCGCCGTACTCAGGATACTGATCAGAGTGAATTTGGTTTCGGATACAGGGCTTTTACCTTCTTCGGCAGACCTTTCCAGGTCGCTTCTCCTACCAAAATCATTTATGACTCTATGTGTTCAGTCCTACAACCCCAGAAAGCAAGCTTTCTGGTTTGGGCTATTCCCGTTTCGCTCGCCGCTACTCAGGGAATCGATTTTTCTTTCTCTTCCTGCAGGTACTTAGATGTTTCAGTTCTCTGCGTCTACCTCTACTGACCTATGTATTCAGTCAGCAGTAACATCCTATAAAAGATGCTGGGTTCCCCCATTCGGAAATCTTTGGATCAAAGCTCACTTACAGCTCCCCAAAGCATATCGGCGTTAGTCCCGTCCTTCATCGGCTCCTAGTGCCAAGGCATTCACCGTGCGCCCTTATTAACTTAACCTATGGTTAATCGTTAATTTTCAATACTCATCTTTCGATGAGAACCTTAAAAACTTACTTTTAAAAATTTTCGGTGTGTTTCTGGTTTCTTACTTGAATTACAATTTTTAACTTTATCCAGTTTTCAAAGAACAAGGTGTTACGATTTAAAAGATTGAGAAGATTAGACCTCTCAAAACTAAACAAAGTAAGTACGAATGTGTGGGTTTCCGTTAGTTTCCTTAGAAAGGAGGTGATCCAGCCGCACTTCCGATACGGCTACCTTGTTACGACTTCACCCCAATTATCTGTCCCACCTTAGGCGGCTGGCTCCCAAAAGGGTTACCTCACCGACTTCGGGTGTTACAAACTCTCGTGGTGTGACGGGCGGTGTGTACAAGACCCGGGAACGTATTCACCGCGGCGTGCTGATCCGCGATTACTAGCGATTCCGGCTTCATGCAGGCGAGTTGCAGCCTGCAATCCGAACTGAGAATGGCTTTAAGAGATTAGCTTGGCCTCGCGACCTTGCGACTCGTTGTACCATCCATTGTAGCACGTGTGTAGCCCAGGTCATAAGGGGCATGATGATTTGACGTCATCCCCACCTTCCTCCGGTTTATCACCGGCAGTCTCACTAGAGTGCCCAACTGAATGCTGGCAACTAATAATAGGGGTTGCGCTCGTTGCGGGACTTAACCCAACATCTCACGACACGAGCTGACGACAACCATGCACCACCTGTCACTTTGTCCCCGAAGGGAAAGTCCTATCTCTAGGATTGTCAAAGGATGTCAAGACCTGGTAAGGTTCTTCGCGTTGCTTCGAATTAACCACATGCTCCACCGCTTGTGCGGGTCCCCGTCAATTCCTTGAGTTTCACCTTGCGGTCGTCTCCCCAGGCGGAGTGCTTAATGCGTTAGCTGCAGCACTGAAGGGCGGAACCCTCCACACTTAGCACTCATCGTTTACGGCGTGGACTACCAGGGTATCTAATCCTGTTTGCTCCCCACGCTTTCGAGCCTCAGCGTCAGTTACAGACCAGAGAGTCGCCTTCGCCACTGGTGTTCCTCCACATATCTACGCATTTCACCGCTACACGTGGAATTCCACTCTCCTCTTCTGCACTCAAGTTCTCCAGTTTCCAATGACCCTCCCCGGTTGAGCCGGGGGCTTTCACATCAGACTTAAAGAACCGCCTGCGCTCGCTTTACGCCCAATAAATCCGGACAACGCTTGCCACCTACGTATTACCGCGGCTGCTGGCACGTAGTTAGCCGTGGCTTTCTGGTTAGATACCGTCAGGGGATGAGCAGTTACTCTCATCCTTGTTCTTCTCTAACAACAGAGTTTTACGATCCGAAAACCTTCTTCACTCACGCGGCATTGCTCCGTCAGACTTTCGTCCATTGCGGAAGATTCCCTACTGCTGCCTCCCGTAGGAGTCTGGGCCGTGTCTCAGTCCCAGTGTGGCCGATCACCCTCTCAGGTCGGCTACGTATCATCGCCTTGGTGAGCCATTACCTCACCAACTAGCTAATACGCCGCGGGTCCATCCATAAGCGGTAGCCGAAGCCACCTTTCTTCCATTCGTCAGGAGACGATTAGAAATATGCGGTATTAGCATCCGTTTCCGAATGTTATCCCCCTCTTATGGGCAGGTTACCCACGTGTTACTCACCCGTCCGCCACTCCTTAACTTCGATGGGTGCAAGCACCCGGTGAAGTTAAAGCGTTCGACTTGCATGTATTAGGCATGCCGCCAGCGTTCGTCCTGAGCCAGGATCAAACTCTCATATAAAATGATGCTTGAAGCTCATTATTGAATTGCTAGCGAATAATTATTCACTATTTTGTTACTGTTGACTCAGCACTGCTGAGTCACCCTCACATTTGGTTCGTCTTACTTTGTTTAGTTTTCAAAGGTCTAAAGTGCGTTGCTTGTTTGTGACAACTTCTATATGATACAACAGCTTTTTTATTTCGTCAAGCTTTTTTTATTTTTATTTTGAATAATTATTCAAAATAAAATATTGGTTTAGCTCAGCGACATAATTTAGAATACCATATTTTGCATAACATTGTCAATCAAAAATATTTCCTTATTAACAAGAAATCTTTTCGGTATCGCTAGTGTTAAACTACTTACGACATCAATTACTATAACAAGTATCGTTCTTATGGTCAACCATAAACGTTACATTATTTATAAAAAAATAAAAAAGCGAACATTTTTTTATCTGCATAAAGAGAAAAGACGTATATATATTCAAAATACTTTTCACTTCGGAACTATCACAAATAAAACAAGCTTTTCGTTCGCTTTTATATTTTCCACTTAAACTTTATTTCAGTTTATAAACGATTGATTCAAATGGACGCAATGCTAAATCCGTTAGTTTTATACTGCTATCTTTATAATTACTGATAATAATTGTCTCTACTTTTCTATTATCATCTTTATAAAAAGTTGCTTTTTGATAGAAATTAATTACAATCAACCACGTTTCCCCTTTATAACTTCTTTCATAAACGAATAACTGTGGATCATGTGGCAGCAATTCTTTATAATCGCCCCATACGATAAGCTCGTGTTCTTTTCTTAAACGAATCAATGTCTTATAGTAATTAAAAACTGATTCTTTATCTTGCTGGTCTTTTTTCACATTCAATTCTCTATAATTAGGATTCAGTTTCAACCATGGTGTTCCTGTTGTGAACCCCCCATTTAATGAATCATCCCAAGGAATCGGACGTCTAGCATTATCTCGGCCCTTTTTATTAATAGCTTGAATAATCTCTTTTTCATCATACCCTTGCTGAATTCTTTCATTATACATATTGATACTTTCTATATCATCGATTTCATCAATTGAAGAGACTGGTGTATTTGTTAACCCAATTTCTTCTCCTTGATAAATGTAAGGTGTCCCTTTTAGAAAATGTAAAAACGTTGCAAACATTTCGGCAGATACTTTACGGTACTGAGAACTATCATTGCCCCAATTTGAAACGATACGAGGGATATCATGATTGTTCCAAAACAAACTATTCCAACCATCTCCGTCAAAAGCTATCTGCCATTTCGTAAAGACTTGTTTTAATTTAATGAAATCCAATTTTTGGGTATCCCACTTTGGCTTGCCAGGTTGCTCATCAAGTCCAATATGTTCAAATTGAAATACCATCGATAGCTCATTGCGCTCTGGTGCTGAGTACAGTTTAGCATCTTCAGTTGTTACTCCCCATGTTTCACCTACTGTTAAAACATCTAATTTCCCAAAAGTTTCTTGATGCATCTCTTGAAGATACTTATGGAGCATAGGACCATTCCCTGTAATCAATTTATCGGGAACTTTTCCGATCAAATCGATAACGTCCATTCGAAAGCCTCCAATGCCTTTGTCTAACCAGAAGTTCATCATTTGCCATATTTCTTTACGGACGTTTGGATTTTCCCAGTTTAAATCAGGTTGTTTTTTACTGTACAAGTGTAAATAATATTGATTGGTTTGTTCATCTAATTCCCAAGCTGTTCCGCTGAAAATTGATCCCAATTCATTCGGCACATTGTTATTTTGTCCATCACGCCAAATATAATAATCTCGGTATTCGTTGTTCTTGCTTTTTCTTGATTCGATAAACCACGCGTGCTCATCAGAAGTGTGATTCACTACTAAATCCATCACAATACGAATTCCCACTTGCTTAGCTTTTTTGATAAGCTCATCCATATCTTCCATCGTTCCAAATTCTGGTGATATTGCTTGATAATCGCTAATGTCATAGCCATTATCGTCGTTAGGAGAACAATAAACTGGACTTAACCAAATCGCATCAATGCCTAAATCTGCTAAATAGTCTAAACGTTGAATAATACCTTGAATATCGCCTATGCCGTCTCCGTTGCTATCTTGAAAACTTCTAGGGTAAATTTGATAAACGACCGAACTATGCCACCATTTTTTTTCCAAACTAAACCTCTCCTCAGTTAGTTGCTTTTTTTAGAATATCCGCTAATTTTAATTCGCTGGTTTCTGCTACTGCATAATCTGCTTTTTCCATCATTTCTTTCGTCCCTACACCGACAGAAAAAATTCCAGCTGCATTGATAGATTCTATCCCAGCTTTAGCATCCTCAACTCCAACACATTCTTTCGGTGTTAAATTTAATTGTTTTGCTCCTTTAATAAATATCTCAGGATCGGGTTTTCCGTTTTCCAGCTCAGCAGGGTCTACGACTGTGTCAAACAAATCAGCAATACCTAGTCTCTCCATTATAACAGGACCGTTTTTACTAGCAGATGCCAAAGCTAATCGAATACCCGCTGCTTTTAAATCCGCTAACAAGTCAGCTATTCCAGGTAATAAATCAGCTGGCGTTACAGTTAAAATCAATTTTTTATAGTCTTCATTCTTTTCATCTGCTAATTGTTCTTTTTCTTCAATAGAATACACTTCAGTTCGATTTCCTATAGCCAGAATACGATCAAGCGAATCCATACGACTGATCCCTTTTAATTGTTCATTCATTTCTCGGTCAATTGGAATCGTCAATTTATCTGCCAATCTTTTCCAAGCTTTATAGTGATACTCTGCCGTATCTGTCAGAACTCCATCTAAATCAAAAATAAATCCTTTAATCATTTTTGCCTACCCCTTTTTTTCAATAGTAAAAGCTATCAAATGGATGTATCGATTTGATAGCTCCCTATTGATAGCTTTTTTAAATTTTTTTAAACATTCAACTGACTACGAATGATGAATTGGGCATTTAACTACATCTGTTAACAGCATTTTTTGATCGTATAGCGTTAGTTCAATTGGTGCGCCTTCTTGTAAACGTACGCTTACAGCTTCTTGTGTAACCGCAATATGCAACAAACGTCCACGATATTTGATCATAAAACTATATTCTGTCCAGTTTTCAGGACAAAATGGTTTAAATGTCAATGTATTATCAAAAGTACGCATGCCTGCAAATCCTTGGACAATGGCTAACCAACCACCGCTCATAGAAGTGATATGCAATCCATCTTCAGTATCATTGTTGTAATTATCTAAATCTAATCGAGCTGTACGCGCATAAAACTCAACAGCTTTTTCTGTCTTGCCAAGCTCTGCAGCTAAAATTGCATGAATAGAAGCAGAAAGAGAGGACTCATGAACAGTCATTGGTTCATAAAAATCAAAATTAGCTTCTTTTTCTTCAAGCGTGTATTCATTATTCAGGTAATAGATACCTTGCAACACGTCTGCTTGTTTAATGTAGCAAGACCGTAAAATTTTATCCCAAGACCAATTTTGATTGATGGGTCTTTCAGTAGGATTAAGGTCATCTGTTGTCAATATTTCTTTGTCTAAAAATGTATCGTGCTGCACAAAAACATTTAAGTCTTTATCGTGAGGATAATACATTTTTTGAACAATATTTTTCCATTTTTTCTGCTCATCAGCAGTCACATGCAATTCATTCACTACTATAGAAGAAACTTTCATTAAACTTTCTAAGGTATAACGTAAAGTCCAAGCAGCCATAGTGTTTGTGTACCAGTTATTATTAATATTATTTTCGTATTCATTTGGTCCAGTAACACCATGGATCATATACTGGTCGTTTCGTTTAGAATAATGCACACGGTCTGCCCAAAAACGCGAGATGGCTACCAACATTTCGATACCTTTCGTACTTAAAAAAGTTTCATCGCCAGTATAGTTTGTATAATTGTAAATAGCGTAAGCAATCGTACTATTGCGATGAATCTCTTCAAATGTGATTTCCCATTCATTATGACTTTCGATACCATTAAAGGTTACCATAGGATACAAAGCTCCTTGTAGCCCTTGTTGTTTAGCATTGTGAAAGGCACCTGAAAGTTGATTGTGACGGTAAGTTAATAATTGTTCTGAAACTGAATCATCCGCTACCGATAGATACATTGGCAAAATAAAGGCTTCGGTATCCCAATAAGTGGCTCCGCCGTATTTTTCGCCAGTGAACCCTTTTGGTCCGATATTCAAACGATTATCTTCTCCATAGTACGTAGAAAACAGTTGGAATATATTAAAGCGAATTCCTTGTTGGCTTTCCGCATCACCTTTGATGACTACATCAGCTTTGTGCCAACGCTCTTGCCAGACTGCAATGTGTTGCGCTTCTATTTCTTCTTCACCTAAATCAATCGCCTGGTCTAAAATTTCAGTAGCTCTTGCCAACTGATCGTTAGGCGCTACATCCCTGCTTGTCAGTACACTAACAAATTTAGTCACTTTAACTTTTTCACCAGCTGCTAATGTGTAGGTGATTTTTTCTTCAACTTGCATAAATTCTTCCGCATACGTTCTATTTTCATAGTTTTCTGCTACGTTTTCCATCATCGTTGTTACAGTAAATTGTTCTACACCAAAAGGATTTTCAATCGTTTTAGTAGTCAAACTACTTTTTTTACCAGAAATACGGTTCATTTCCAACCAGAATTTTTCATCATAGTTGCTGTCTTCATTGACCATATTTCCATCCATTTTAGGCGTAAACACAATTGTAGCATTGCCTTTTAGTACTTCAGCTGTCACTTCAATAACCGCTAACTCTTTTAACGCTACACTAACATAACGTTTGAAAGTAAAACGAACTTCTTGTTGCCCATTAATCCAAGTATAAGCTCGCTTTAGAATACCTGTTTTCATATCTAACTCAATTTCATAATCTTTAACTTCATCAATAGCCAAATCAACTTTATGGTCATTTACCATTAATTCAACAGGGATAAAATTTGTAGCATTGATAACTTTCCCAAAATATTCTGGGTAGCCATTTTTCCACCAACCAACTCTCGTTTTATCCGGATACCAGACACCAGCCAAGTAAGTCCCAATATGTGAATCGCCAGAATAGCCTTCTTCAAAGTTGCCCCGCATACCCATATAGCCATTTCCAATAGCGGTTAAGCTTTCTTGCAACCTTTTATCAGTTCTGTCTAATTTTGTTGACTTTACTCTCCATGGATCAACATCAAACAAACGTTTAATCATGAACTTTTACCCCCAAATGCTTTTTTCACTTCTTTTCCACTCGTTTTATCATTAAATCTTGTTTGGTAAAAAACAATTAGCAACATCATTACTAACCCAACAGATTGAATCATCAACATAATAATGATATCGAATTGGATTAATCCAAGCAATAATGCCACAAACGATGGCAAACCAATGCAATTCGTTAAAAGATTGACCGATTCTTTATAGCTATTGATAGAAGAAAACTTACTCTTTTTGGTTAAGTATAAGAAAATTGCTGAACCAAATGTTAGAAAAAGTGTGCTGACTAAAGTAATGCTGAATACTAGAGACATCAGTGTTGCTACAGTATATGCTTTGTTTTTAATAAACCATTGGCGAGAAAGTGCTTCTTTTAATTCAGCAACCGTCGTCACTTTTGATAAATCAAAATCTTTTGTATAAGGAATAGTTTCTAGCGATTGATCGCCTTCTTTAATTACAAATTCAGTTTCTTGAAATAGCAGTGCATTATCCGCTGATAAAGCTTCATCTGTCTCACTTTCTGTCAACAACCCACTGACCATTCCATTTTCGGTAGATAAAACAAACGATTCCGGCAACTTTAGTGTACCGTTTTCGTAGTTACCTGCTTGTAATTTTAAAACGACTGCTTCATCGATTAGGCCAAATGATCCAGGTAGTGTATCTTCTACCGGAAAAGTGTCCATTTTTACATAATTCAATGCTACAGGAATCATTAATAAGCTGTTAACAAAAAGCAAAACAACAAAAATTTGAAACCAGTTTAATTGATGACGATTTTTAAAAATTTGTTTTGGAGACCAAATACTTTTAAAATAATTTAATGGAAAAACATCGGATTTCATTGTTTCACTTCTTTTCTTTCAATATTCTTGTTTATCCTTTTGTTCCACCAGTTGTTAACCCTGATACAAAGTTCTTTTGTAGTAAGAAGAAGAGTACAGAGATTGGAACAGCAATCAGAATCGCACCAGCTGCGAATAAAGCAACTTTTTGATCTTGCGGATTACTGATAAACGTTTGCAATCCAACTGCTACAGTAATTTTTTCTGGACTTCTTAATAAGAATCTCGCTAACATGTAGTCGCCAAACGGAGTCATAAATGCCCATAATGCTTGTACTGCGATCATTGGTCGCACAAGTGGCAGAACGATTTGCCAAAAGATTCTAAAATGTCCTGCTCCATCTAATTTGGCCGATTCGTCCAAATCTTTTGGAACGGTATCAAAGTATCCTTTCATTAACCACGTATTCATTGGAATACCTCCACCAATGTATAACATCGTCAAGAACCAGAATTGATCTAATGCGCCTAGCAATAATGCCATAACATAGAAAGCAGTCAAGGCAGCCATTGTTGGCACCATTTGAATGACTAAGAAAAACATCAAGCTTTTTTTGCGTCCCATAAAGTTGTAACGACTGTATGCATAACCAGCGATTGTAACAATGGCAACTTGAATCACCATAGTAGCTACAGCTACAATTAACGTGTTTTTATACCATGTTCCATAAAGAGTCTCTTGGAATAAACGCGTAAAGTTAGACAATGTCCACTCTGAATTTAAATCTAACGAAAAAGCTGTTATGTTTCCTGATTTAAAGGCTGAGCTAGCTGTGATTAACAATGGGTAAATGATGATGATCGATAATACGATCATGTAGAGATACGTAAAAAATTGACTAAAGAAACGACTAGTTTTTTGTGATTTACCTAATTTACCCATACTATGCATCCTCCATATTAAATGCATTTGTTTTCTTGAAGACGATCAAGGAAACAGCGATAACTAAAGCCGAAATAATCAACGTAATGGCCGCTGCCATAGAATACTGTGGTGACGTTCCGGTTGTTAATTTGTAGATCCATGAAATCAAGATATCTGTCGCTCCTGCACCGCCACCGACACTTCCTGGTCCACCATTGTTAAAGAGATAGATCATTGAAAAGTTATTGAAGTTTCCAGTGTATTGCGTAATAAAGGTTGGAGCTGCTACCAAGAATACCATTGGCATAGTAATTTCTTTGAATCGATGAAATGCACTAGCACCATCGATTTTTGCAGCTTCATATAAATCTTCAGGAATAGACTGTAAGATACTGGTTGTCATAACGTAGATATAAGGGAATCCTAACCATCCTTGAATCATAATGATAGCTGCTTTAGACCAAAAAGCATTTGTTTTCCAAGCAATCCGGCCAATTTCCACAAAGGGAAGATTGTTTAATAACGGAATAACTTGAGTGTTGATTGCTCCAATACTATCGTTAAAGATATTTGAAAAGGATAGAATCGTGATAAATGCCGGCACAGCCCAGGGAAGTAAGAAAATAACACCAAAGAAACGTTTTCCTTTAATAAAGGGTTGATTAGCAATCACTGCTGTAAAAATTCCGATAACAATTTGTAGTGTTGTCGCACTGAATGTCCAAATGATTGTCCAACTGAATACAGATGTAAAAGCATCTCGGTAAGTACTTAAGAAAAAGATGTTTACAAAGTTTTTTAATCCAACCCAGTCAATTAAATTTGCTGGTGGAATATGATAAAAGTCGTAATTTGTAAAAGCCATAAATAACGTGACCAACACTGGGAAGATAATTGTAAAAGCCATCATTAAGTATGCAGGTACGATTAGCAGATAAGGGAATCCTGCATTATATACATTCCACATCACTTCTTTAACGGTTACGTTAACTTTTTGTCCGTTATTCCAAATGGACGCCACGCGTTTTGCATCATAGATATTTAACGCATAAAAAGCTAAGAAAATGACTGTTATGATCAATTGAAGTGTTCCTTCGATCATAATAAATAATGAATGATCTTCTACTGGAGTGCTTCCTAATGTAACAAGTCCGTTAAATGCATCAAAACCAGAAACAATCATCTCGACAATAAATGCGACTAAAATAGCTAAAAATACAATTCCTTTAAATAATTGTCCGTTGTAAATTTGTCCTAAACCAGGAATAACCGAATACAGCATTGCTTTTTTTTCACTTTTAACATTTTGAGGTTTTGTCTGAGAAGACATTTTTAATTCCTCCCTTTTCTTTTAACATTTTTCGGCAGAGAACAACTACGTCCTCTGCCGAAACCTGTTCATTTTTATTTGTGATTATTTAGTATATTTTTGTTCGATTGATTCTTTAATTAATTTAACAGAATCATCAGCTGATTCTTTAGGTGTTTTGTTACCAGATGCTGCATCAAACAACATGTTTTCAGCACCAGTCCAAACTTCAGCCATTTCTGGAATATTTGGCATTGGTTGAGCATCTTTATATTGGTTGATTACTGCAGTTGTTAATTTGTCATTTTTATCTGTAGCATAAACGCGTGATTCTTGATTTGCTGGAACTTCATTTGTTGCGTCATAGAATTTGTTTTGATTTTCAGTGTTTGTAACATAGTCTAACCAAGCTTGAGCAACATCTTTATTTTCAGAGTAGTTGCTGACAACCCATCCTTTTCCACCGCCGAATGCTTCATAAGCTTCGCCATTGTTTAATGTAGGAATTGTAGAAACTGCATAATTTACTCCAGCATCTTTCAAGCTAGCAGCTTGCCAAGGTCCTCCAATAAATGCTCCAACTTTACCATTTAAATATTGGTCTGTAATAAATGCATCAGAACTTGTTACGTCTTGCATACCTTGTGGCCAAGTATTTTTGAACCAGTCAGTAGCATATTCGATAGCTTCAACTGCACCTTCATTATTTAAACCAACATCTGATGGGTCAGTTCCGTTTTCACCAAAAACGTATCCGCCGTAACCAGCAACTAAACCGTAAGTGAAGTAGAAGTCAGTCCATTTAGCTAAAAATCCTGTATTTTTTCCTTCTTCTCCTTCAAAAGCGAAACGATCGTCTTTTGCTAGTTCTTCTAAGTCAGCAAATGTTTTTGGTGCTTCATCTAATAGATCTGTATTGTAGTATAATACTAATGTTTCAATTACTGAAGGCGCTCCATAAATTTTGCCATCTAAAGTAACTTGCGCTCTATCTGTATCATCATATTGATCATCATTACCTAATGTTACTTCAGCAATGTGTCCTTGTTGTCCTAGTGATCCCATACGGTCATACGCCGACATCATAATGTCAGGTGCATTTCCAGATGGACCATCTAATGGTAAAGCTTCTAATTGTTCAAACATATCGCGTTCAGTTACTTCAATCTTAACTCCGTTTTCTTCTTCAAAAGCTCCTTTGATATCTTCAACATAGTCAACATAACCTTTATCAACCGAAATTTCTAAGGTAGTATCTCCGCCTGCTTCTTCTCCACCAGATTTTGAACCCGCATCTTTAGATTCTTCTCCGCCTCCACATGCCGCAAGTACTAAAGCACTAGCAGATACTAAACCTAAAACATATTTTTTCCAACCTGTCT